>CAYPCH010000085.1:0-17462 GCA_964409165.1 uncultured Oscillospiraceae bacterium
TATAATCAAATAACCCAAATATAAGAAATTATACATGTTGTGAAAAGACTCAATATTCAGTGTTTATCCACTGGTTGAGTCTTTTTTCACGCAAAACTTCCGATTGACCCTTTAAAGAACCGTCACCGTGTCTAAGCCAGAATGAGTCAGAGAACCGTCCCCTGACTCACTATTATACTATTCTTCTCTAAAAGTTTGTTTTTTTACAAACTTTTTAGTAGAGATAGTTCCTCTGTTTATCGCAGTGGGCGCTCCCAAGGAATGTCTGAAATATTACTTCCACTTTTCACGGACCCTATTTGGTATCAAATAAGGCTTGTAGTAAAATAGTAGTGGAAGTTATTTCAGCGTTACCAATTGTTTGCAGCTACAGCTGCGATATGATTTAAAGGAAACGCGATATGCTCTTTAAGTTTTCTTTTAAAAACCTCTTTTAAAAATTGCCCCTCTTTTTTATTTCTATACCTCTTAAAGCCTTATAAATAAGGAAATTTGATAATACATTTTATTTAATATATTACCAAATTTTTTCTTCTATTTCAATATGAACTTTTTATGTTTATATGTTGTCGAATTTTATATTTTATATAAAGACAAGAGAACCGTCCCCTTGTCTGACTGTGCGTCTGTAGCTTTTTTTCCCAGATTATTTATATTTTTCAATGCATCGTTTGAAAATGTGAGATATATTTTTACATAGTCTCTCATGTTCTGAAGTTTTTCTGATGCACTTTTTATTACTCCCGTTCCTGTTTCTCTTCCTCTATCGTCCAGCCCCAATCTGTTCAATATTTGATCCAGCTTGCTTTGCAATTCGGATTTTGTTTTTTCCAAGGGGGATATGTGTTCTTTTTCTGCATCCTTTTTTTCCTGTTCCAAGCTACTTAATTTCTCTACTGCTGATATGTATGCACTTAATTCAGGTGTTTCTACTAACCCGTCCGTTCCTATTTCCAGAACTTTTGCTGCTACCATTGCTGCTATAGTACTCTTCTGATTACTTATTGATTCTTCCAGCGGTTTTATGTATTCATCCTTTGCTTCTCTTATCTCCCTTTCCTTTTCGCTTATTTTGTCTTCGAATACCGGTATTTGCTTTTCAAGCCTTGTTTTTTCGGCTAACAGGTCAATATATTCATTTAATAGCTTGTTCAAACCTTTTCCGTAATTGAAAGTGTTTGAGCACATTACATTATCCGATAATCCGAGCTTTTCCTCATGCATCTTTGTTAAGTCTTTTTCAAAATTTAAACTGAGTTTTATGATAGCAGACTGTCTTCCCACCTTGCTTATTGAAAATATCTTTTCTAAAAATTCTTCCGCTAATTGCTTTGGTGCCCTGTATTTCATGTATTCTACAATCTGATCCCGTATTACTTCATTCTCTGCAAGGCTGTACATAGGTGTTATTTCTATACTTTCCACCTGATATCCATACAAGTCCAACATCTTCCATCCAAGCTTTTCTTTTTCTTCCTTTGTCATTAACATTTTGTTAAGGCTGTCCAATACCATTGAGCCCAGTTTTTCCGGGTCGTTTTCGTATAGCGCGAATAGTCCGTACTCCTCTTTTAGTGTTTTGTCATATACCGCTAACTCCGACATCAATGCAGTATTAAGCGCACTTTGTGCCTGGCTTTTACCAGTTGAAATTCTTGCTCCGTCAACTAATACTCCTGTCAGCATTATCATTGCTACTAAGATTATTGCTAAAAATATCGATATTGCACCTTTTGTTTTTTCTAAAGCTCTCATAAAATCCATTTATGTTGACCTCCCTGCAATTCCTAAAACAAAAACGAACTTAGCTTATCAAATAGCTTACTCATCGAACTTAGTACAGTGTCGGACAGTTTAACCCCCAGCCGTTTTTTAGTTCCCTCATCTATTTGATTGGTAACATCCAATAACATATCGGTACTTCTTATGTACTCCGCCGGTTCATTAATCATCGCTTCAGCCCGCGAACCAATAACAAATTCGTTTCCTATACCAAACTTATTTAATAAACTGCCAAGGGGCATTTTATAACTATGCTCTATTTTCACTACCAATTTTTTATCAAATACCGTCTTCTTTATCTCAACTGTTGGAGTGCATTTTCTGCTGGCACCCAATATGCTTTTCTTTTCAACCTCATATATTGCATACTGCTTAATTATATCCTTTTTTCTGTCTTCATTTGTGTCTGCCAGCCTCCAGTAAGGCATTGTGTCCCTCATATCTTCCTTGTCTATTTTGTGCATAAACATATCTTTGTAGGGACTTACCCACATTACAGCACCTTTTTCAGCGGCATCATTGGCAACAGATGTTATACATGCTTGCTGATACAAAATCATGCACATATACATTATGATGATAATTACAAAAAATGTTGTAGTAAAAACTATTGTCGTTTCTATTGTCAAGCTTCCATTATTCTCTTTTAATTTTTTGATCATTTTGCCACCTCGATTTATACATTTTACCCGTTATTGATTAACCGGTCATATTACATAGCTGGACTTTTTTATCTTTAATTTTTAGCCCTTAATATTTTAATATTTATGAACTTGCAAATTCAATGGAGGTATGTTTTGGTTACTGATTGGGATGAACTTTCTTATGAACTTGCATTATACTATTCTTCTCAAAGAGTTTATTTTTAACAAACTTTTTAGAAGATATAATTCCTCTGTTTTACGTAGCACGCATTACTAACTGTTTACAGCTACCGCTGCGATATGATTCAAAGGAAATGCGACATAGTTCTTTCTGTTTTCTTTATAAAATCCTCTTTTCAAATTACCCCTCTTCTTTATTTCTATACCTCTTAAAGACTTATAAATAAGAAAATTTGGCAATACATTTTATTTAATATATTACCAAATTTTTTCTGTAATTTCAATATGGATTTTGTATGTTTGTATGTTATCGAATTTTATTAGGATAAAACTGTCAAGACAAGAGAACCGTCCCCTTGTCTGAAATGAGAAAGGGACGGAGGAATGATTCCTCTGTCCCTTTGTAGGTTTTGTTAATTTGCTTATCTGAGGAGCTGCAATACTCCCTGCGGTTGTTGGTTGGCCTGAGCCAGCATAGCCTGGGCTGCCTGTGAAAGGATGTTGTTCTTTGTGAACTCCATCATTTCCTTCGCCATGTCTACGTCACGGATACGTGATTCGGATGCAGTCAGGTTTTCAGCTGATGTACCCAGGTTATTGATTGTGTGCTCCAACCTGTTCTGGAAAGCACCAAGCTGTGATCTCTGAGCGGATACAGCTTCTATTGCGTCATTTATTACACTGATAGCTGCAGTAGCTTTTTCATGGCTTGATACATCAAGGGCAAACTCTACCTCATCATTAGTGGTACCGTTTGTAACATTTGCAATGGTAACATATTTTGCCTCTGCTCCATTGCTGGCTTTAACTGTAGAGTTTTCCGCATCGGAGCCGGTAATCTTAAGAGCTGCCGAACGCATATCTCCTACCGTTATGGTCATACTTTGTGCTGTATTGGCACCAACCTGAAGGGAAGCTTCAAATCCCCCTGCGGAGTTTGTGTTTGTAGTAACCTCACTTGCTTCCATGCTTTCTTTTCCTGATTTTTGTGTTAATGTTATAGTCGTATTTGAAACAGTTACGTCATACTTTGCACTTAAATCAGAATTTGCTGTTATTGCAGCGGCTAGCTTATCAGCCTGCCCGTTTTTGGCCGAATCATATAGAACAGCCGTTCCATTTGCAATACCAGCATCATTTGGATCATCGGTAACTTTGATATCAACTCCGTCTATTTCATATTTACCATCAACAGGTACAAGATCATTAACACTGAAAGAGTATTTACCTGCTACTGCTGTATTCTTGTCAAGATCTCCAGTTGCAAGTGCTGTATTAACTGTTGTGCCACCAGCCTGACCTTCTTTTTCTCTGAATGTTATTGTTGAACCATTAACCAATGCATCAAATGAAGCATTAAATGTTGTATTACTGTTCAATGCTTTTGCGATGCTGAGTGCTTGTTCTTCTGCGTTTGTTCCAACAGCAAACGTATCAGCTGCTGTGTCAGTTAAAGCTGCGGTAAGGGTTATATCAACACCAACGCCATCAATATCGAAAGCAAGTGTAGCACCAACTGCTTCAATGGCGGTATCAATTGAAAATGCATATTCGCCACGAACTTCATCTACACCAGCTGTGCCAGCTGTAGCATCTGCTGTCAAACCAGAATCACCGGCTGCAAATGTAACCGTATCGGAGTTATATTGATCCCCCTTAGTTAAAGCTGTTATATTCAATACCTCAGCATTATTACTAAAGTTAAAGTCATTAAGGACCGAGTCTGCTCCTCCAGCTGTCTTTATGTTGGTAAAAGCATTAGCTACTGCTGCTGCAAGGTCTTTTGCTGCTCCGTTTTGAGCGAAAGTAATAGTCTGTGATGTACTTGTTGCTGCGCCATATGAAGTTCCTGCATCATTAGCACCAAATGCTACTGAAACGGTTGCTCCTTGGAATGTAAAGGTTGCAGTTTTTCCATCTGCACCTGAGAAGGTACCAGCTATCGTATTACCCCAAACCTTTGCAACACCTTCAGTACTGCTCTTAAGAGTGGATATGTTAAAACTTCCATCGGCAGCAGTAACACCAGCAACTTTACCAAGACCTGCACCTGCTGTAACGGTTGTTACTGCTACTTTAGACTCTTCTCCTCCGCCGTTCAAAAGCTTCTGAGTATTGAACTCGGTGGTATTACCGATTCTGTTTATTTCTGATGACAACTGATTTATTTCCTTCTGAATCTCATTACGGTCAACTCCAACATTGGTGTCGTTTGCCGCTTGGTTAGCCAGTTCACGCATACGTTGCAATATAGATTGTGTTTCATTGAGTGCACCTTCAGCCGTTTGAATCAGCGAGATACCGTCCTGTGCGTTTCTGGATGCTTGATCAAGACCTCTGATCTGTGCTCTCATTTTTTCACTGATTGCAAGACCTGCAGCATCGTCACCGGCCCTGTTGATTCTTAAGCCTGAGGATAATTTTTCAAGGGATTTGCTGCCGTTTACACTGTTTGCGGTTAACTGACGATAGGTGTTTAAAGACGCGATATTGTGATTAATTCTCATAAATAGAACCTCCTTGTTTTTCCTTGAGCGGAATTCCTTTTCCACTCACAACCTGTTTGATTTGTTATATATAACAAGCCCTCGGCCGACAGGCTTATTACCTTTTCACTTACTTCTTTGTTACATAAATTATATCGACTGTTTGCTACAAATCCTTAACACTTTTTCATAAATCATAATGTAAAAATATAAATGTAAAGTTACACAAAAAATGAACTGCCCTCAGGAATCCCACCTCAAAAGGATTCTTACGCAATTCATTCCACCTCTATCATAATTTATCTATTTTTTAAAAACATCTTTAAAAGTATCGTTCTTTATCTGGGAAGCCTTTCTGTTCTCTTCCTGTATATCCTCATATACCTCTTTTCTGTGAACTGAGATGTTCTTCGGCGCCTTGATACCCACCCGTATCTGGTCACCCTGTATATCAAGAATTGTAACTTCGATATTATCTCCGATTACAATTGTCTGATCCTTCTTCCTTGTCAAAACAAGCATCTATTCTCCCCCTTTAGTCTTTCTGACACCCTCCATAATATAGTTTTTAATACCATACCTGCAGCTGTCCATAATAACCTGTTTGCCCTTTTTATTGGAGGCATTTATAAGTATGGGCGCTTTTAAGTTTGCCGTCATTTTCTCTACCTCTTCAGGTACTACAACTATTGAAAATACAAGAACCTTTGATTCCTTATCTATTGCAAGCATTTTCATATCTTCTTCATCAACATCCACTTCATAATCAGGCCAAATCCTCTTAGGCTCAACCACAACAAATGTCAGATCTGTATCGTCTATCGCCTGAAGCCACTGAAAAAGGGAATTCTCATCAGAACTTCCCAAAAGGACAAATTTCTTTACGTCTTCAAAACCCGGTATACCTTCTGGAAACTCAAGTATACCGTTCTCGTCTATTTCCATTTGTCCAAAACGTTTTGTATCAAGGAGCATACTGCGCCCTCCCTTTCACGTAATTATAGTATCATTTATATAAGTAAAAAACAAGATGTTGGCTCATACCTTTGTATCCACTTTGTTACCTGTATAAGAGAAATTGATTGATGCATACTGACTCAAGAAAATCCTTACCTGATAAGGTGTATATTTAACATTTATGTCTTGGGGAATAAAATTTCCTTCAACACCATTATTTATACCCTCCCAGTTTCGCTCCGCCTCAATATTGATAGAGCCTGTAACCTCAAATTTTGGCCCTGTTTTAGGAATAAAATCTATATTCCACTCAGCAATCTGTATAGAATCCCTTTCAGATATCTGTGCAATTGCATCCACCCCGGATTCAATCGCAGCCATTGTATCACCGTCTGCTGCAACCTTTGCCGTATATTGAAGAGCATTTTCCTTCGCACGTTGGGCAGCTTCCCTGGTCTGCTCAAAAACATTTTTAAGTCCAGCACTGGCAAAAGCTTCACTTTGGTCAATCAATACCTTGGGTAGTTCAGTTTCAATATTTATTTTTGCAGGCTTCTGTTTAAGCTCAAGCTTAGCGAGCCTGGTGTTGATATCAAGCCTTGAAGGTGTTGTTTCAATGCCTATTTTTGCATGGGTCTGTGAAATTGAAAGACTCATAAAATCATCCTTATCTTAAAAAATCCAACAGTGTAGGCATTATAATCCTGGCTCCTCCGGACAACGATGACTTATACACATTTTCCTCATTCTTAAGATTCATCATGGTTTCTGCAACATCAATATCTTCATTTTCACTCATAAGCTTGGTAAAATTGATATTATTGCTCATAAGCCTGTTTTCTGTAAGCTCAAGCCTGTTCATTCTTGCACCCACATCTGCCCTTATGCGCAATATATTACTCAGATTGTCATCCATTTTTGCCAAAACACTGCCTACAGCCTCATGATCCCCTGAATGCAAGGCACTGATCATATCGTCAAAGTCCTGAATAAGCTTGCTGACAGGAATATCTGCACCATCTGTCTGTGTGGTTGTGGCAAGACCGAGATCGGCTGCAGCACTTGAAGCCCCGTCAATACTGATTATTGATTCATCCCCCCGGCTTCCCGACTTGAAGCTTAACCTACCGCCTTCAACGGTTACCATAATATCTGTAGCAGTTACTGTTGTATTATTTGTCTCTATTTGCAAAGCCGCCGCCAATGCCTCATCAGACGGGTAAACCATAGCGGGAATGGTAACAGAAACAGCTTCCCCATCCACAGTCAAACTAAGAACATCATTGACACCTGCCTGAATGTCCAGATTCATTATGTCACTGTCCCCGGTGGCAGACCCTGAAGTATCACGCAGAGCCTCAGTCCCTTGATTAAATAAATCTCCGCCTGTAATATTGATATTTATGCTGTCACCAATACCAATCTCGTAGCGTATGGATTCATCAAGGCTTACGTCTATATTGAATTTGCCTGTGACTTCGTCAAAAAGCGGCATATCCGTCTTGTAGCCAGAAAAAATATACCGTCCTGAATAGGTTGAGTTCCCCAGATGAATTATCTGTCTCCTTAATTGTATAACCTCCTGCTCTATCTTGGCTGTATCGTCGGGAGTCGTTGTCCCATTTGCCCCTTGCACTGCAAGTTCTCTTGCCCTCTGGAGGATATCCGTCATATCGTCCAAGGTGGACTCGGTAATATCCATCCAGGAATTGGCGTCTTGTACATTGCGCCCATACTGTTCTATTTCAGAAACATCCGTCCTTAATTTCAGTGCCCTTGCAGCAACAATAGGGTCGTCGGAAGGAACCCTGATCTTTTTGCCGGTAGCAAGCTCGTTCTGAAGCTTGTCCATTCTGCCAAGGTTTGTTCCAATGTAATTTATCATGTTACCTATAAGCATATTATTTGTTATTCTCATATCAAATCACCCAATCTTTATAATCCAACTCTGTTTATCAGAATATCATAGATTTCTGCCATTGTATTAACCATCTGTCCAGCTGCGCTGTAAGCATGCTGAAATTTAACCATGTTTGCCATTTCCTCATCAAGAGACACTCCTGATATAGACTGCCTCCGGTTTTCAATCTGGTGAAGTATGGTTGCCTGGTTTGCAGATATCCTGTCAGCCTGTTGCTTATCAATACCTGCCGAAGTTGCAATAGCTTTCATGAAATCCTCGGGGGCTCCTTCTGTGAACATATGGGGGTCATGCCTTGAAGCAATAATTGCATTTAGATTATTTATATTCCCTGTTTGCCCCGGCTTATCCGAAGCGGCTATTTTATTGAAATCCTCCATTATATCACTACTTAAAGAGAAATTCTTGGCAGTCAGGTTATTGTATCTTGATGCAATATCATTTGGCTCTGTTGCGCCATTAAGAAAATCCTGCGTACTTACAGCCCTTTTATCATTTCCAAGCATGGTAAAAAATCTGATTCCTGTTGGTGACTCCAACGATCCTTCCCCATCAAGGTCAATTCCGTAACCATCGGCATGACCAATACCGTCTTCCGACACATCTATTTCTCCGTTTCGGTCACTGTCAATCATTCCTTCATTAAAGCTCATTGCAAACTTCCTTACAAACTCGTTGAGCTTCCCTATATAAAAGGGTATGCCCTTAAAAATAGGACTTTGCTGTGTACCGTTTAGCTTCCCTTCATTTCCGTCTCGCACATCTATTAATCCCTTAAGCTCTCCGCCCTTTATATTAAGCTTGTTGCCGTCCTCCCACCCAACATTGAAAAGGCTGTCAATGTCTTCCTCATTAAGCTTGTCTTCTCTTTTCTCAACCTTGAGCTTACTGATTTCGTAGTGGTCAACAATTGCTTTTCCGCTGATAGTTATAACCATATGCTTGTTTTCCCGTCCATCCGGATGCCTTGAAACCACAACTTCGTTTGCTTCTATATTTATAATTTTGGACATTTTATCAATCAAAACGCCCCTCTGATCCCTTAAATCATTTGCAACATTGCCTTCGAGTTCGGAGGTGTAAATCTGCCTGTTTAGCTGTACAACCTGGCTTGCCAGAGAATTTATCTCGCTTACCTTTGAATCCACACTGTAGTTTATATCGCTCTGTAGCTTCTCAAAGTGATTTGCAAGAGAATTAAAATACTTTGCAACAGTTACGCCCCTTTCCCTGACGAGCACTCTTACCGCTTCACTATCGGGATCCTTCGCAAGTTCATGCAATGAGCCATAAAACTCATCAAGGATTTTGTTGAAGCCGCTGTCTGAAGGCTCATTGAACGTGACCTCTAAATCGGAAAGCAAAGTACTTTTCATGCTCCATTCGGCATGGGTTACACTTTCGCTCCAATATTTGAAATCAAGGTATTCATCTCTTACCCTATCTATTGACAATACCTGTGAACCAGTACCTAGCATTCCTGTGCCATCATATAAAGGCATGGGTCTGTCTGCTTTTTGTATCGCATGCTGTCTTGAGTAGCCGGGAGTATTTACGTTATTAAGGTTATGATTTATTACATCCAAACTCCTCTGTGCAGTATAAAGCCCTCTAAGTGCCACATTTAAACCGAAAAAACCTTCCCTCATCTTCTATCACCTTCCAACCAGACCGATTTTTAGAATAATGGTTTCAAGCATATCGTCAATTACGTTAATAAGCCTTGATGCTGCGCTATAAGCAAATTTATATTTAAGCATGTTGGATAATTCTTCATCCATGGATACACCCATTAGAGACTGCCGGGCGTCATCTGCCGACAGTACAAGTTTTGACTGGTTCTTAACAATATTCATGGCCTCAGACCCTCCGTTGCCCACCGACAAAATGATCTTCTGATAGTAATCGTCAATATCAAGGACACCATTTATATCGTCAATAATTGAATCATTCCTCAGGTTGGCAATTCTTTGTGCAATGGTATTGTCTCCTATATCCCCGGTGCCTGAAGCAACAATGTTGTTCAAGTTTGTCAGGTTATCGTTCAGCTTGATGTTCCCCATTTGCAGTGGGGAATTGCCGTCAATAGCCACAAAAAAGTCCATACCGTCGGGAGGTGGATTACCCATTGCCTTACCGCTTTTATGAAGGTAATTGATTTCCCTTGTCATAACATTTATAAGAGCGTCAAGCCTTTTCCTCAAGTCAGGTACAATATTAAGAGTATCGCCTATAACGCTTATGTTTCTGTTAATATCACTGTTTATGTCTTTTACCATGCCATCCATCAGAGAAGGGTAATCTGCCGAATTTATATCGTACAATTTGCCTCCGGTACCATCGGAAATTGCCTGCCATCCCGCTGTTTCTCCCAAAGGAGCCCCCGATGAAGCATATGCACTGTCTGTTATGATGGAAGTCTTTATGTTTTTATCGGCAAGGGTTGATATATAACCGTCAATATCGGTATCAACCACCGCCGTCTCATCCCCGCCTATACTTTCCCCGGTAAATACCAGTGCGTATCGGTTGGCATCCTTTCTAAAATCGCTGATATCGTCAAGGGCGGTAACGAGACCCCCAAAGTCATTTCCTGTATCAGTTGCCGGGGTAAGGAGGTTGACATCATTTAAGAATGTAGTTGTGTCGCTACCATAATTGTTGTTGTCTATAACATCATTCCCATATGTAATAAGCCTCAAATTATAATCTATTCCTCTTTTTTCAAGCTCATCAACATAATCTCCTATGGATGCTTTAATATTGTCGAGATACCCCGTACTGGTATCCGACAGATCCACTGCAAATACAATGTCCGCTTTTGTGTTTGGAGCTCCATTGGATACACTGCCCTTTATACCCAAAACTTCTCCTCTTGACTCCATAAGACCTTTTATAGTACCGCTTTTTAATGGGATTTCAATATCGGTTCCTGCCACTTTGGGCACGTAAAAAAGTCCTCCCTGCTGGTGTTCAGCACTAATAGCAAGGCTTTGAGTTCCCCTGCTGACAAGGTAATAACCGCTAGCAGTTATATCTACCTGACCGTCAATATTTTCGTGAATTTCAACATTTATAAGCTTGCAAAGCCTGTCCAAAAGGCTGTTACGCTGATCCCTGTAGTCATTTGCCCTGTCATTGGACACCTCAACCTTCAATATCTCGACATTTAAAGCTGCAATCTGCTTTGTTATAGCATTCACCTCATCAATCCTTACCTTTATTTCTGAATTGAGGTCATTCTGCAACTTGTCCAACTGAAGCCCTACATGGTTGATATGTTGTACCAGCGATTCGCCTCTTTGTCTTACCAAAGACCTTACAGTGAGGCTTTCAGGGTGTTTGGACAGTTCCTGCCATGAGTCCCAGAACTGGTTCATAACATTTTGCAACCCTCGCTCCATAGGATCACCAAGTATGGACTGAATATCTTCAAAAGTTTTATTTCTAGCCTCCCAATATCCCAGGCTGTTGCTCTCTTGCCTGTATATATTGTCAATGAAGGAATGTCTTATCTGTCGGATCTCCTGTATATCTGCACCCAGACCTATCTGCCCTATTCCAACCATATTGTCATAGGGTCCTGTGGTTATAATTGCCTGTTGCCGGACATAGCCGGGAGTATTCACATTTGATATATTATGTCCTGTAACGTAAAGGCCCCGTTCATTTACAGAGAGTCCCGAACGTGCTATTTCAAAACTGGAAAACCCTAGTGCCATGCCGTTCCCTCCAAAAACATTCTCTTCATTATAGGTTTTATGTCTCTGTAGTCTCTGTAGCCTCTGTAGTCTCTGTAGCTTTTAAAGTTTTTATAGTTTTACGTCAAAAAACGTCTTTTTCTTTCCGTCACTTACCTCGCCCGTGCTTTGATAGTTGTTTTCTCCCGTACTTGCACTCGATAACAAATTTACAGAAAAGTTTATATATTCAAGCGAGTTCTTAATAAGCTTTGAATTCAGTTCGTTTGTATTTTTAAGTTCCTTTAAAGTATCTGTCAATGAATTTTTATGTGCTTGAAGCTTCAAAGCCTGTTCACCGTCAAAGTGCTTCATTATTTCCGAAATGCTCATATTTTCCTTATTGATATTCAACTCTTTTGAAATTTCGCTGACAAGTGTTTCCCTCAAGGTCTCAAGCTTGCCCATTTTTAAAACAAGCGATTGTTCAAGTCTTGTAACACTCTCAAGTTCCGATATTTTGCCTTCTATAATAATATCGGTTTTATTCTTCGAAATCATTAAAATATCTTCATAAGCCCTTGCTTCTTCATCAAGTACATTAATCAATTCATTTACCTTTTGACTTTCCATAATTACACCACCCGCATTAAAATATTGTAGTGCAAATTCTACCTGAATAAATTCATTGCGGGAAAACTTAGGAATTTTATCCCCTCATTAACCCGCAAAAAACATTTCAGATTATTCTTTTTCTTCCGATATGGACTTGAGTATCTTGTCCGCTATATCGGCTTCTTTGACTTCATAATCACCTGCTTCGTACTTTTCACGGATAGTATTTACCTTGTCCTGCCGAATGTCCGGTACATCCTTTAACGCTTTCATTACCGTCTGGAAGTCCTTTGCCTGGTTTGAAATTGATAACAAGTCCTTAGTTGAAGTCACATTTCCTTTTCTCTCTGTTTTGTCTACGCCTTTTTTACTGCCATAGACACTTGATACTTTTGGGATCTCCCCCCAGATTTTCATTTTAACCACTCACCTTCATAAAAAAATTACTTTTTATATTAATACTAAATTAATAGTATTGTTTTATCTTTGGTTAGGAATTTGTGTTTAATCTTATTGCCTGTTGTTTTCCTCTCAATAATAATATCGTCATATAAATCAATAAGTTAACAGAAATTTGTATATTTATATTAAAAACCATCCTACGGTAGCACCGAAAGATGGTTTTAAGGTTTCAGATCACTCTGAATATACTGACTTAAAGACTAATACTCTTGGCTCATCCCTTATCCTCATTTTTGTTAAGATATCTCATGCCTTGATTTCTCTTATCCGCGACGCCATTTGAAGTATTCTTTGCAGCCATTTCCTGAACTGTTGACTTAATATTGCTGGTAAGTCCCTTGGCACAATCGTTGCAAAACCGTCCTGTTTTTATGGATTTCCCACAGCTTTCACACTCGAGGAGCATATTGCCGCCATCACCTACAATTTCAAGCCTGCCCTCTTTTAAGTATCCCTTAATCCTCAACACGCTTATTTCCAATTCTTTTGAAACCTGAACTATGGAAGCGCCGGGATTCTCATAAAGGTATTCCTTTACTCTCTTAAAATCAACTTCATCCGCCTGTCTGCACTCCTGACATATAGGCGAACCGCCAATGTGGTTATAAATCTTCCCACATCTTCTACAATTTCTTACATCCGGCATTCTGATACCTCCTAATATATTACTAAAACTTTCTGCCTGAAGCAATTACAGCTGCAACAACGTACTTTGCCCCCGCACGTTTCAATTCTCCGCTGCATTCATTAAGTGTGCTTCCTGTGGTTAATATATCATCAATAAGAAGTATGGTTTTTCCTTTAATTCCGGTGGGATCATTTACTTTAAATGCATCCTTTATGTTGACAATTCTCTGATTTTTAGCCAGCAAGCTTTGACTGTCGGTATTCCTTGTCCGCGTCAGTATCCGGGACTTTTCGGGAACACCGAATTTCCTGCTCAACTCTTTGGATATCAGGTAGGCTTGATTGTATCCTCTGGTTTGTTCCTTTAAATAATGAAGAGGTACACTTATAATTATATCAAATTTCGGCCTGCTTGTCATATTGTTTATTTTGTTTGCAAGAAGCCTTGCAAATGTCCTGCCATAAGATGGTTTGTTGGAAAACTTGAATCTCCTGAGCGCCTCCTTTACCATACCCATATATTCGCAAACACATATTATATCGTCATAAAGGTCAGACTCCCTTTTTAAGGCTGCTGTTCCCTTTGTTGCAAAAGGTATATACTTAAAACATTTGCTACATATATATATATCGGCATTTACATCCAATATCTTTGAGCAAAATATACACTTTGGAGGAAAAATCAATCCTAAAATCAGCTTAAGCATATCTATTTCCAACCAATCCCTGAAATGCATTTTAAAAGCTTACCAGAAAGGTCTGAATTTCTTGCTGCCTCTCTGTCGTTTTTTATCATGTCGTAAAGGCAATCCTTCACGCCCACTAGTATCACAAGGTCTTTAGCCCTTGTCACAGCAGTATACAGAAGGTTCCTCGTCATGAGAACCTGAGGCCCGGAAAACACCGGAATTATCGCAACAGGAAACTCACTTCCCTGACTCTTGTGTATTGTCACCGCAAAAGCAGGTTCTAGCTCATCAAGTATGGAAAAATCATAGGTGACAGTCTTTTCATCATCAAACACCACAACAACGCTCTGTTCTTCCTCGTCTATTTTTTCTATTATTCCGGTATCTCCGTTAAACACACCGGTACCTTCCTGATTTGAGCCATTTATCTTCTCCCATCTTAAATTGTAATTATTCTTTATCTGCATCACACGGTCTCCTTCACGCAAGACAAATCCTCCTAGAGTCTTCTCAAGCTTATTCCTTGCCTGTGGGTTAAGTATCTTTTGAATTTCAACATTTAATGATGCAACCCCGGACGGTCCTTTCCTCATAGGTGTCAGAACCTGTATTTGCCTCATAGGGTCATACCCATAAGTATCGGGTATCCTTCTTGAGCATAACTCTACCACAGCCTTTACAATGTCTAAAGGTGATCTCCTTTCCACAAAAAAGAAGTCCTTGTCTTTCTTATTTAAAAAAGGCGTTTCTCCATTATTAATCCTGTGAGCGTTTACAACTATCATACTTTCCTGAGCCTGCCTGAATATTTCGGTAAGCCTGACGGTTTTTACAACTGTGCTTTTTATTATGTCCCTCAGCACATTACCTGCACCTACAGAAGAAAGCTGATCCACATCCCCTACAAGAATCAACCTTGTCCCGGGGGCTACTGCTTTGAGTAAATGGTTCATAAGAAGTATGTCAACCATGGACATCTCATCTATTATTATAATATCCGCTTCAATGGGGTTTGCTTCGTTTTTTGCAAAAACGAGTTCTTCATCATTGCCGCTATAACCTATCTCAAGCAATCTGTGTATGGTTTTTGCTTCATATCCGGTTGCATCCGACATCCTCTTTGCAGCCCTTCCGGTGGGCGCTGCGAGTGCAAATTCATAACCTTCGGAATTGAGAATGCTGACAATGCTTTTGATAATTGTGGTTTTGCCGGTTCCCGGTCCCCCTGTTATTACAAGGACACCGTTCACCAAAGCCTCTCTTACGGCTTCTTTCTGTTTTTCGGCAAGTATTATGCCTTCTTTCTTCTGAACATCTCTTACCCTATCTTCATAATCGCTGATGTCTCCGTTAAAACCTATGCTGGTAAGTTCAACCAGCTTTCTGCAAACCCCGACTTCAGCCTGATAAAAGGCACTCAAATAAACCCTTGTCCCATTTTCGTGCTGCTCCATGCATATGGACTTCTCAACAAAGAGAGATACCAGTTCATTGTCTATGCTTTCAATATTAATCTCCAAGAGATTGGATGTATATTCCCTAAGATCCGTGTCGTTAATGTAGGTGTGACCGTTGGATGCTGCCTTTGAAAGCACATATTTTATTCCGCTGGATATCCTGTATTTTGAGAAGGGCTCTATCCCTAAACTTTTGGCAATTATATCGGTAGTCTTAAAATTTATTCCATGTATCTCATCCGAAAGCCTGTATGGGTTTGACTTTATTATCTCTATGGTGTCAACTCCGAAGTTTTTATATATTCTAGCTGAATATGCCGGGCTTATTCCATAGTTCTGAAAAAACATAACAACGTCCCTGAGTCCGCTCTGCTCAATAAAAACTTGTCCAATGTTCAAAGCCTTGTCAAGATTTATTCCCTTTATTTCTGCGAGTTTGTTCGGATAAGATTTGATTATGCTTAATGTGTCTTCTCCGAATTTCTCAACTATTTTTTTTGCAGTTATAGGTCCTACACCTTTTATGAGGCCGGAAGAAAGATATCTTTCTATAGCTTCGATAGTCTTAGGAAGCATCTTCTCATAGGATTCAACTTTAAGCTGCTCCCCATAATCGGGATGTGTCACCCATTTGCCTGAAACCTTCAGCAGCTCGCCCACGTTTATAAAAGGCATAAAACCTACAGCAGTTATTATGTCTTTGTCATTCTTAAGCTCGCAAACGGTATAGCCGTTTATCTCATTGGAAAATATTATTTCCTCTATAACACCTTCAAAAGTATGCAACTTCTTTCACCTTGTTTTCTTTATATATACTAAGGAATAAGTGAAATATTGCTTCCGCTTTTCACAAAGAGCCTATTTCGCACCAAATAAGGCTTGTAGTGAAATAGTAGCGGAAGTTATATTTTTGCCTTTCCTTAAAGTATAACTTATCTTGTTATATCGTTGCAAATTTTTGAAGCTGTCAATTCAAACCTTTCAATTCAAACCTTTCTTCTTTAAGTAATCAAAGCCTGATTCTTTATCCTCCTGTTCTTCAAAACGTTTAAAAACAGTGTCCTTTTCGCTTTTCTTAAGGACATCCAGGCATTCATAGTCTTTTTCAAGTTTTCTCAGAATGTCAAGGGTATCATCTTTTGAACCCATGTCTATAATGGTAAGCTTTCCTCCGGGCATCAATTTCCTTAAGAAATCCCTTGAGAGTACGTTGCGCATGACTCCTTCAATAATATTCCCCTGGTTTTTAACTACAAGTATTAGCTTTATCATTGAGTTATTGTAATCCATTTTGTTGCGTACAGACATTACCGTGTCATACACCATCGATATAAAACCGTAAGCTGCCAGTATACATATAACAATTTCCAGAAAGATTTTTACCATAGTAAACACCCCCGTTAACAGTTTATGAATTGAATATTAAAACTGTTACAGAAAGTCAAGAGGGAGAAAAAGAGAGCCATAACACCTAATTGACTATATGAGAATCAGAAATTCGTTCACATAAGCGATATGGTGTTATGACTTGATAACTCATTTTTCCCAATCATAGTATTTTGAGGCTATGGTTGCTCACATGTTAAGAGCAAAGAGCCCATACACCTTGCAGAAGTATTTGTCAGTAAATTCTAACTATATTTCTTTTGCTTCTCTTCTCAGATCATCTGCCTTATCCGTCTTTTCCCACGAAAGGTCTAGGTCTGTTCTTCCAAAATGCCCATATGCTGCTGTTTGCTTGTATATAGGTCTTCTTAAATTAAGGCTCTTTATAATTCCTGCCGGTCTTAAATCAAAATGCTTTTGCACCAGCATCTCAATCTTTTCCTCAGGTATAGTACCTGTTCCAAAAGTATCTACTCTTACAGATACTGGTTTTGCAACTCCTATTGCATAAGCAAGCTGCACTTCACAGCTTTTTGCCAAGCCTGCTGCTATAATATTTTTAGCAACATAGCGTGC
>CAYPCH010000086.1:0-17080 GCA_964409165.1 uncultured Oscillospiraceae bacterium
AGCCTTAGAGGGTTAGCCTTAGAGATTTTATCCCTGGAAAATATCGGCATAGTTTGGTATGTGTTACCGGCTATGCCGATATTTCTTGTTTTGTGGCGGATGTAGAAACCGGTGAGTCAAATTCGCCAATACAGTTATAAAATAAAACAAGGTGCCTGTCACCTAACCATAGCTGAAGCATGATTTTTTAAAGAGGATAAATTTCACTGTATATCAATAAAATTATTTCACATAAAGGTATTTGCTGGAATAAAGCTTCCGACAGAGCAAATATCCCTGAAGGTTTTTTAAGAGCATTATTATACCGGAAGTTTATTGACTACTCCTAGAATATATCTTTTCATTAAAGCATAATCGGTTGAATTTATCTCTCCGTCACCATTTAAGTCTGCAGCTTCATGACCATACTGATAAGTTAATTCAGTTGTTCCTAAAATATACCTTTTCATCAAAGCATAGTCGGTAGAATCAACTGTATTGCTTCCATTCAGGTCACCGTACATGAAATCGGGATTCTGCACCGGTGTAGATGTAGGAGGCGTTGTTGGAGTGGTGCCATCATATACAAAGCCTGCAAGTGCATATATAAATGCTCCGCTCCAGTTAATTGCGATTTCATTGGTTTCATAGTCTTCCTCAATATCCTTCCATCCCTTGGCACTATGACCGCCACCTACAAGACATCCGGGCCAAGGCTCTTTAATATTGTCGCCGCCTGAACGCCTATCGTGAGGATTCATTGGAGGGTTGACGCCCAAACCGGTAACATACGATCTGCCATAGTAGTTTCTGCCAAACAAATGACCGATAGCATCCAGAGCAGTATTGACATAATCACTTTTTGGGGATATCATATTTGCGACCTGCAACACCATCGTCTGTCTTGCCACGCCACCGTTACATCCCCAGTAGTATGAATTTCCAAGCGGTCTTGCGTAACCATGGCTGTTTCTTGTATCTACTATGGAGTCTGCAGTTGATATCAGTGCACTCTTAATGGAGTTATACAAACTCTGATTTTTTCCCGGTCTTTCAGATAGAAGGTATGTAAACATACCAAGGTTCTTGACCTCGCCCCAGTCAAAATCCACATCAATCTTTTTTGTCTGACTGTTTGCAAGGCTTTCAAAATCACTTAAATAAATGCTGTCTCCTAATGTTTCCCACATCTCTGCCGCTGCCCAAATTCTGTCGTCAGTATCCTTTGTAAAATATCCACCGGTAGAAAATCCGCTCTGATTGGCATTGACATTGCTCGGGTTAGCCTTAAGACATGCATAGCTTACTTTTGCAGCTTCAATGCATTTGTCCGCATATTCTGCATCATAAGGTCTGAATATCCTTGAAGCCATAGCCATCATAGCTACAAAGTCAGCAGTCGAAGCAGTTCCCCAAGGAGTAAAATACCTCTCGTCAGTTTCATTTTCCGGCATTATAAAGTCGCCAAAGTTCTTTGTCGTTAACTTGTAACTCACTTTACCGCTTCCATCCGGGTACTGCATGCTAAAAAGCCAGTCAATTTCCCACTTCATCTCATCAAGAAAATCTGGCATTGGATTCGAGCTTTCAGGGACAGTCAGTGGCATTGACTCTATTCTGTCCTGAAAATGTTCCCATGCCATAAACATCGAACCTACGGTAACACCTGCATTCACTACATATTTATTGTAATCGCCCGCATCGTGCCATCCTTTTTTACCATCCTTTATAGTGTGCTGACCGTTTATATAATCGGTGTATGCGTCGTTTGTGTGACATGCAGCGTGTGAATAGGTTATTCCGTTATACGTTGCTGATACGCTTGTACCGCAACGCATTAGGTACATTCCAAGCATTGCAGTCTTATATGCTTCATTGTAAACATCTCCGGCTATTTTGAAGTTTACACTTCTTCCTACACCCGGTACAACCAAGCAATAAGTCCCTTCCGAATTGACCGATGAAAAATCGGCTATCCAGACCTGTTCCCTCGTGTCACCGTCATACATCTGAGTTGCTGTACCTTCAAAAACCACTTCCCCATTATCCCTTACAAGCTGAAATCCAGTACAAGACGTTGCAATTGTAGCTTTCTTGTCACTGTCCGGCAAAAAACCTATTGAGTTCAAGCGTATTCTTGAATCCACAGTATAATTTCCGATTGTAATAGTTGCCGCACTAACCTCTTTTCCGAGCAGGTCTGTAAATACCAATCCTGATGATCCAATAACACTAGTAAGCAATACTACCAATGTCACTGCTATTACACGCCTTCCCCATTTCCTTAACTTCACTTATATCCCTCCTAACCTATTTCATATACCGTCCCAACCTGCAATAGAAAAATTATAAACTGTATAATCCAAGCAAATACCTTTTTAATACTGCATAATCGGTTGAATTTAGCAATCCGTCCTTATTAATATCCCAAATACTCATATCGGGCTCTATATCCGGAAGTATCCCCAATAGATATCTCTTCAACACAGCGTAATCGGTAGAGTTTACATCCCCATCACCATTCAAATCGCCCAATGTTCCCGAAGGCGTAGATGGCGGCGTTGTCGTAACTGGTGGTGTTGTAACTGGTGGTGTTGTAACTGGTGGTGGTGTAACAGTTGTACCTCCGGACGGTTCATTTCCAGCAAGTTTTACATCGCCCTCATACATAGGCATGTTCGGCGCATATTCACGCGTTCCGTTTACATATTTGCTGTCCCAATCCTGAAATGACCAGTCATTGGAAGAATCCCAGTTGTTTGAGCTAGACCCAATGGTAAAGTTCACTTCAGGTCCTGCTACCTCCCATCCATATCCCGGATAAATCCATTCTCCTGAGAAATCAAGGGTTATGTAATATATCTTTTTTGCCGCATCCCAGACGGTAGGTCCTGTTATCTTAGCTCCCTTCGGAGGTTCATAGTATATGTCGCTTGGATCGTCCGCTTCAAGTGTAAAGAAATATCTGACTTTAAGATTGTTTATAGGCTTTGCAGGCCATGCTGACCTGTTCTCAACAGTTAATGTAAACTGTGTAGCATTTCCTCCGTCATAGTATGTGCCTGCAAATACAGGCCACTCATCCTTCGGCTCATATGGCTTGTCAGGCAAAGGAAACTGACTATCAGGAATGGGTGTCCCCCCAAAATCTTTATACATTCTTGCAAGGGCACCTGTAACTCCTGCATTGTAATCAATTGCGACTTCATTCGCTTCATAATCCTCTATGGAATCATTAAATCCATCCTTTTCCGTTGGACTTCCTACAAGAGCACCATATAGTATATGACGGTGATCTTCAGGAATTGTTATCTTGCTTGACCAACAACCGTGAGCCGTACGGTGGTGAGGGTGCTGAGGATAATTCTCTCCGAATCCCACTATATAGCTTGCTTTCCTGGGATTATCCCCGAGTATGTAATTTATCTGATTCTTCGCAAAATCATAATAACGCGTCTTCTTAGCAGAGTCATTTGCAGAATCGGAATATATAAAAGCAAACAAAGCTGTCGTAGACACATATCTTAATGAACCCCATCTATCAATTCTTGCATGTCCACCAGGTGTATAACTGGCTTTTGTGCCGTCGGCTCCATGTTCGGTTCCTCCAACAGTCCACCAGTTAAGCCAGCGTTCAACATCTTCTTTATATTTAGGATCATCGGGTAAAATCTTTGACATATACACATAAGAACCATATGCCTTATCATCCCAGCAATGCGTCCATTTGTACTTCTTTACAGGCTGTATACCTTCATTTCCCAGATTATTATAATAGGTTTTCGCCTTTTCAAGATAAGCTGATCCACTTCCCGGTGTTTTTGCTTCCTTCCCTTTATAAAGCCAGATAGAACCCCAAACCAGCTCATCATCATAACCACTGTGGGAAGTATAAGCTGCGGCTCCCTGAGGGTCGGTCTTTGCTATTGTATCGGAAAACTTGCCCTTATTTGTGTCACCAAATTTATAAAGTTGCTCTGCATGTGTTAAAAGCGTATCCGCATAAGCCGGATCAGTTGATCTGAAAAGAATGGATGATGCTGCCATTGCAGCGGCTACGTCCATGGCAACCTCTGTACCTGGATTTCGTTCATCGATTTTTATGGCAGAACGGTCATTTGTAATATGTGAAACTTCAATAGGAACCCAGTTGTTATGGTCAATTGCCGTCATACCTACCTGAGCCCAGAAAACATTAGGAGATGGATGGCACTTAATGAAAAAATCATTTATCCAGCGCAATTGATTTAAAAGCCATTTCATCTGTCCGCTTTTTTCATAAGCTTCCCTGTACTCTATGGCTCCTACTGCAAGTGTCGTTGCAGTATAGCCTGCGGTAATATTGAACTTGATATTGTCCCCCGCATCAACCCAACCTCCGGTCAGGTCAAGCCCCTCCTTCTGTCCGTCAGTAAGCTGTGAGTCGCCTCTCCATGTCAAGCGGGTAGGAATTTCCGACGTAGAAATTGAGCCTGAACGCTGAGCCTCATAAAACAATATGGACTTCTGAAGAGCTTCTGCATAATTGTAGGAAGCTGCTTTCACTTGTACTGGCACATTCATAAACATTGATACAATGAATAGAACCAGAACTGTTACACTTAGTTTTTTCATTTTAATTAAAACCCCCTGTGAAAAATATGTATATTATTATTTTATATAATTTATGAGCAGTCATTTATATATAGTAATTCGCAAAAAGTATCATTTTTAAGGGTACATAAAAAAACAGGTACCTGTAAACAGATACCCATTTTTCAAGCATAAGCCAAATAAAATTGAGTACCCATCATTTTGCCTCTTTCATTTCACTCCAAGAGACCTAACAAAATTGAGTGCCCATCGAGGATACTCAATTCTGCCTCTTTCATTTCACTCCGAGAGACCTAGTAAAAGCTAATGTCTTACAAGTCTGATTTCCGGAGTCGGAGGTTGAGTCATACCTTCGCCCAGAAAAAATCCTGTATGTGGCGACTGATTGTATGCTACATTCTGCCAAGCAACGCTCAATCTGTACTGCGGGTCATGCATCAGCGTATAAATTCGAGTATCTGTGGTGAATGTCGTCGTATAAATCTTTAGCATTTTATTATCTCTCGTTCTAAATATTACTTCTTCTCTCCAGTCGCCCAAAATATCAGCTTGAAGACAAGGATTAGCCTTAACACCGTTAATGGCCGAACATCCGCTGGCTGAAAAAATCCTTGCACCACCATACTTATCAATAAACGTTTCATTTAAAAGCTCTCGTAGCAGATCTCCATCCCACCAGATTACATGATTCGATGATGAAGGATTAATACCTGCATGTGTATTTTTACAGCTTCTCAATCCGTCGGTTCCTCCCCAGCATTCCATGCCCTTGCTTGAAGCCAAAAGGTCAGCTGCAACTCCTCCACTGACATCTCCATTAGCTGTCTTCCAAATAATTTCCCCTGTTCGGGCATCAAGCAATGCCGAGCCTGCTGTCCTATCACCTTCATGAACACCCCATATTTCCAAACCTGGTCTTGAAGAGTCTATATCCGATACATGCATTGCATTTCCACGTCCTAAACGTGCATTCCACAATCCCTTTCCATTATCGTCAATACAAATGGAACCATATATGATCTCATCCCTGCCATCACCGTCAACATCCGCTACACTGATTCCGGGATTACCCTGTCCTGCATAATCAGAATAACCATTATTACTATCAAATGTCCACACCTTCGATAAACTGCCATTTCTCCAGTTATATGCTACCAAAACAGTTCTTGTGTAATAGCCACGGCACATAACCAGACTTGGACGCTCTCCATCCAGATACGCTATGCACGCAAGGAAACGATCCACCCTGTTTCCGTAGGTATCTCCCCAAGTGGAAACACCTCCTCTTGCGGGTTCATAGTTTACCGTTTTTAGTGCTGCACCAGTCCTTCCGTCAAATATCGTAAGATATTCCGGTCCTGTTAATATATATCCATCTTTATTACGGTAATCCGCATTTGCATCACCAATAACCTTACCTTTACCATCCTTCGTACCATCGGCAGTCTTACATGCAAGCTCTGCCATACCGTCTCCGTCAAGATCATATACCATAAACTGGGTATAATGTGCTCCTGCCCGTATATTTCTACCAAGGTCAATTCTCCACAATCGTGTCCCATTAAGCTTATAAGCATCAATAAAAACACTGTCTGTAACTCCTGCTAGCGAATTGTCCTTAGCATTTAAAGGTTCCCATTTAAGAATTATCTCATACTGACCATCCCCGTCAAGGTCACCTGTACTACAGTCGTTTGCAATATGTAAACTTGTCGGAGGCTGAAGAGGAATAGAAAGATAATCCTGTGCCCATACTCCCACAGTTTCAGACGGCTCACGCTCCTGACCGTTTATAACAGGGCAGACATAATATGTAGAACTTGTTGTCCCCCCATAATCAACATAATTGGTTGCACCGGTTATGGGTAATGAGTTAAGCTTAGTACCACTACGATATAAATTAAATGCAATATTGGAAGGGTCTGTACCGAATAATCTCCAACTTATAAATACACCATTACTCACATTGACAGCAACAACTCCGCGGTCTAAATATTCCATCTGCCTTCCGTTCTGAGGCTCTTGTCTAACCGGAACAGGTGAATATGTTCCCTTTATAGGAGCAGGAGTTGTTACTGGACGCTCAACAGGGAATCCTGATATTATCTCCAATAAATACCTCTTCATAAACATATAGTCGGTCGAATTAATTGCTCCGTCTCCACTAACATCTGCCGCCAAGAATCCATACTCATATTTAAAATCAGATATAATACCGAGAACATATCTTTTTACAATAGCATAGTCAGTTGAATCTACATTTCCCGACCCATTCACATCACCACAAATATAGTCCCCCGTTTTGTTTAATGGCAGGTTCGCTGTTAACTGAGCTGAATAAGCCATCAAGGAAAAAACAGATAATACCATTACCGAAGTAATAACCAAAGCTAAAAGCCTTACTATTCCTGCGAACTTTCTTAATTGTCCCAGCTTAATCATATAGCCCACCGTTCCCTTTCATTAAATTAATATCTCAACTTTCCCACAGTATTTATGGGCTCTTTGCCACTAACGTAGCATTGCTCACCGCGGTCAAAAAGTAAACTTTTTGACCTTAACTTGTGAGCAACCAGAGCCTCAAAATACTATAAGTGGGAAAGTTAAGTTAATATATATTTATGTCTATGTTCTTTTTCATTTATTTAAGTCAACAGGTAAAATGTACCGGGAATCACTATATGAAACCACAATGATTTCCAGATAATTCCCAGTTAGTATAATCTCAAAATCCTATTCAATTATTTTTCCCTATACTATTTAGGCTGAAAAGAACTCAACAAACCTAATATATATCTTTTGACAAGAGCATAGTCTGTAGAATTCACTTCACCGTCTCCATTTACATCTCCTGCTTTCAATGCATAACTTGATAAGGTTACAGTACCTAGTATATGCCTTTTAATAAGGGCATAGTCTGTAGAGTTCACTTCTCCGTCTTCATTCAAATCACCGTATACTATAGACGGATCTGTCGGTTTTTGTGTAATTATCGGATCTTCCCCTTCCAATGCAAATGCATACACTGATGTTCCAGAACCCGGCTTAAGTTCAAGCTTCTTTACAACAGGCTCCATACCTGGGGTTTTAAGTGTAACTTCATATGTTCCGTGGAATCCTCTGAAACTATAATTACCGTTGCTGTCTGTGGTACCTGATGTGTTTGTTGTCCACTCCTTCATTAAATCCTGATACCTTTTCCCCGCTTTGTTTACCGTCCAGTCCTGATCAACAAGAGTAGCATCCTGACCTCTCCAGTGTGCTCCTGCCCAGAATCCCCACATCATGATGCCTTCTACCGCAGGATTGGAGAACGCAACGCGGTAAAGCTTCTCAAGATTGTCTGCCCTAAGATTCACATCCTGAGCCGTAGTATCAAACTCGGTTATCCATATCGGCAGACCAAATGATGCCAGATTGTTGATCCTGCTCTCAACTACTGCCGGTTCGACAACCTTATCTCTGTCAAAGTGTCCTTGAGCCCCAATTGCATCAATGGGAGCGCCATTATCAAGAAGCCATTGTATCTGTTGGACATATGAATCGGTCTCTGCATAGGAAACTACATTATAGTCGTTTACAAAAAGCTTTGCCTGAGGATCCAGTTCGCGCACTCTCTTATACATATAAACCCATATGTCCTGTCCAAGCTTGTCTTTAAAGAAACTTCCATGCAACATTTCATTGTTTACATCCCAATCTACAAATTTGCCCTTAAAATGAGGCACAACGCTTTCAAGCCTATCATCAATGGCCTTACGGAGCTGTTCTCCTGAAAGGTTCTGAACCCACGATGGAACATACTGCTGAACTTCCCAGAAAACACAGTGTCCACGTACCGTTATGTCATTCTCCTTACACCACTCATACATATAATCAGCAGCGTCATAGCTTACATTACCCTGACTGGACTCAGTAGAATACCATTTTGCCTCATTTTCGAAAACAGCCCACTCAAAATTCTCTTTAAAAAAATCAGTGTAGCGGCTTTCATACATAGAACTTCTGGCAAGCGCACTCCCAAATGCAAAATCGTGTTTCTTCTGCTTTACGTCTACAGTAACTCCACTAACAGGTCTGTTATTTGCATCAACAACCTTTATCAATGCATCTCCCTTTCGAATTTCTTCGATTCTTTCATCAGTTACCTGTTTCCAGTTTTCGCTGGTCATACTCATCTCGATTAACTGGAAGTCATCAAAATAGAAACTTACTCCTGCTACAGGTCCTTCCGTATACATTATAAGCTCGTCCACATCACTGTTAATGGAATAGGAACCGGAAATGCGAGTCCACTGGTTTCCGGTTACTGTGGAAGCTGTAACTGTATCAAAGTTTGGTTCTTCAGTTCCTATTACTCTTTTTGCCGAAATTTTAACTTGATGGGTATCTGTAGCATCAACTTTAACCCATGCAGAAACCTCATAGGTTTTACCCACCTCAATCTGGTCAAATATATCCTGACCTATACCGTTCCAATCCTGTGTTCGGTCTGTTACATATGCACAATAGCTTCCCCCATGAGGATCTTCTGTTTCTACAGAAACCTCACACTCCCCATAAGGCTCCCAACCGGTTAAGTCTCCCGTCTCAAAATCCGGGTTCAGTGAAATGTTATCTGCTGAAATTGCTCTGCCTGTTGGCAACAGACAGCTTGCCAGAACGACAAGTACGACAAGTAATAATACACCCCTCTTTATCATACTTTTCCTACCTCCCATGATTTCTTTTTTATTTATATGCTTTTATATAAAAAAACTAATAATATTATATTATTCGTATAACAGTTCATATTTGGCGGGGTTAATAGCAATGAAGATCAATCCCCCAGATTAAATTCCAGAGATTATCCCTTCAGTATGTGCTTCCCAAGCAAATATAAATCCATAGCTGAAGATTATTAGACTATGAGAAATAGAATATGGTAAAATACTAAGTGTTAATTTAAAATGGAGGTGTCCGATTTCCCACAGTATTTATGGGCTCTTTGCCACTAACGTAGCATTGCTCACCGCGGTGAGCAATCAGAGCCTTAAAATACCATAAGTGGGAAAGTTAAGTTGTTAACTTATTGCAAACATTCCTTTTTATCCTGTCAACATTTTCATCAGCTGTTATTTTAAGAAAACAGCTTTTTAAAGTGCCGCTGTTACTGTAAAAAAGTTTTTCAACTACCCTCTTTATCACCGAAGGAATTCAGCCTTTTAGCCGACCAAATTCCTTCGGTAATGCAATCCAACTGCAATATCTCAATGTATGGCTTCACTAATTCTTTAGCTCTTCTTTCCCTTCTTAATCAAGCCCTTGTTATAAAATTTAGGGTAGCCCTTGCCATCCCATTCTTCTATCTTTTTATTGAAATCATCAATTAGTTTGTCAGCCTCTTCCTTTGTCAATTTACCATCCTTCAATTTCCTATTGAGACTTTCCTTGAATTTTTCATTAAGCTTTTGTTTTTTCTGGTCTAGTGGAAGATTATTAAACTCTTCTATTTCTTTCATTCTCGAATCAATTTTATCATTGATTTCATCAGCTTTTTCCTTAGTAATTTTGCCTTCCTTCAACAACTGCTGAACCTTTTCCTTTTTCTTTTGGAGTGCCTCTAAGGGGTCTTTGCATTCCTTCCCTTTATCTGGCTTACACTTTAATCTTTTGCGCGGGGACTTATCCCTATCTTTCTTATCTTTCTTCAAATTTTCCCTTGTCTCTTGATTGTTACCCCTGTTCGGTGTGTTTGCTGCATCCGGCACCGCAAAAGCCAAGGAAGCAGTTAGTCCAATTGTTAAAACGATTGTTGTTAGAATTCTAAAAATTTTCAATGTTTTACCTCCTCCATTAATATGCTTTGAGCAATATACTTTGTAGAACACTGTCCGTTATATCTAATATAACCGTACATTGTGAATTTATCGTGTCAAATATGTGAGGATTTTGTGAATAATTCCGAATCTACAAAGTTATAATATTTATACTATTTTGCGAGCAGGTAAAAACTCCCAAAAAATATCAATCAACTAACCCTTTAATCTTAACAGGCGTAAGTTTTTGCTCAGTTGTTCCGTCACCTAACTGGCCATAATCATTTCTTCCCCACACCCAGATAGTTCCATCCTCTTTATATGCGACTGTATTATCCCAGCCAGCCTCAATGGCTTTAACTCCATCAAGGTCTTCAACCTGCATCGGTGTGAACCTGTTAGACTTTGTTCCGTCTCCTAACTGACCATAATCATTCATTCCCCAAGTCCAGACAGTTCCATCATTTTTTAGTGCTACCGTATAACCGTCTCCTGCACACACCGCTATAATATCTTCCAACCCTTCCACCATCAACGGAACAAAACTGACAGTGTTAATATTGCTCCCGAGTTCACCAGAAAGATTGCACCCCCAGGTCCAAACAGTTCCATCACCTTTTAATGCTACAGAATGATTCCTTCCTGCAGATATCTGTGTAATTCCTTCCAAAGCAGTTACATGATTTATATCAAACACTTCGGAAAAAGAGTTGTGATGATTCTGAGCACCCGTTCCTAACTGCCCCCAGTAGCTGTCTCCAGCAGTCCATACCGTTCCGTCTTCTTTCAATGCCACTATATGACTTAATCCTATTGAAACTGTCTTAAGTCCTTCAAGCCCACTAATTTCCTGAGGGCTGTATTTTTTATTGCTTCCTGTCTCACTAATAAGTGAAGCCGCCGAATAAATGCACACTGTACCATCATTCCTGACCACTATGGTCTTGTTAACACCTGCTTCAACATCTTTTACATCTGATTCCTTAACAATCTTAAACGGCATCCTGTAAGTCTTGGTTCCCGTATCATCTATCAACTGAAGGTAGTCATTGTTTCCCCATGCCCATAATGTTCCGTCTTCTGCCAGCGCCAATGTATGCCTTAAACCATTGGTTATCTTTTTTATCTTAGGAAGACCTGGTACATCAACCGGTAAAACTTCGCTTGTTGTATCTCCAAGACCAAGTTGCCCGCCACGGTTGTCTCCCCATACCCATACTGTTCCGTCGGGCTTGAGGGCTGCTGCAAAGGTTGAACCATATTTAAGATAAATATCATCCCCTTGCACTTCTTGCTCCTTTGGAAATTTGTCAATTATTCGAAGTAAAAATCTCCTCAGAATAGAATAATCTGTAGTGCTTACACGCGCGTCACCGTTTACATCCGCTACCCATAAGTCATCATCAACAGGCAGGTCTTCCACCGTTCCTAATATATATCTTTTCATAAGAGCATAATCCGTTGAATTTACACTCCCGTCTCCATTCAGATCACCAATCAGACTTTTATTTGCGGCTGATACGGCACTGAACATAGATGTAACAATAAAGCATAATAAAACCAATACTTTTACAGACTTGTTGAACATTAAACTTCCCCCTCAAAATCACCTTAAATAAAATCAGCTTTTGCACTAATTATATCATAAAACATTACATAATTGATAAACTGCTTCTATTATTTTATGTTGCCCTTACATGAATTCTATTACATCCAGTATTCTATCAAGTATTACCGCAATCTCAGCTCTTGTTGCCATATCTTTGGGTTTTACTTCTCCTCCTGCTCCTTTTATTATTCCATATTTCGTAAGAGTAGCCACAGACTCTGCGGCATAGCCGCTGACAACTCCAGCATCGCTGTATCCGGCAAGCTGTTCCTTTCCTGCTTTTTCAAGCTTCACACCTGCCGTCTCAACAGCCTGCATTACAATTACCATCATATCTTCCCTGGTTATATTCGCATCTGGTTTGAAGAAATCACCGTAACCTTTAACTATATCAAGTTTTTTTGCTGTACCTATTGACTCAAAATAATAGGAGTCCTCCAGCACATCCGAAAAGTTTTCTTCAAAATCTGCTTTAAGATTTAACGCTTTTATAACCATGAGAGTAAAATCCCCTCTTTTCGTGTTCTGACCAGGGTTAAACATGTCGTCGCCTACTCCCTTTATTACTCCTCTCTGATAAAGATCGTCAATTGACTTCACAGCCCATGCGTACTGCTCACCTACATCCTGAAAATAATCCGACTGGTTAATACTTATTGTAAGACCACCGCTTTCATTGTGAAGCCTGTCAAGAGCCGTGACAATATAAAACACCTTATCAGGATCACTTGTTGAATAATCAGTAAATTCCTGCCTTTCATTACCGCCTTTCCTTACTGTTCCTATCAGATTTGCTGCTGATTTGCCAGAAGCAATATCCGCTCTATCCCCTGTATTGAAACGATAAACAGCATAATAGGAAGTATCAGGGTGGTTATCCGTCCAGTTCAGCTTCAATCCGTAAGAAGTCGCCTCAATATCTCCCTGCGTAGGAGTATCCGGAACAGTTCCAGTCTTCCAGGGCATAGCCGGAACAAGAGCTTTATAAGACCACAAATTGTTTCTTAAAGCATCAGAAGCCTGCCTCTTACCCTCGTCATTGAAATTCTTAACCCTGAACATGATTGTACCCATTACTTCAGGCTTGGCAATATTGAACTTAAGCTGCCTTGAAAGCTCTGGCACAGCCTTTTCTCCCTTGAAATAACTGTCCGTGTCATCATTTATCTTGTAAAATGCCTGCCCAATATAAAGATGTACCTTCTTTCCTTTAACAACCTCTGACCACCAGGAAGCAACCTCCCCATACGACGCTCTTGGATTTGCATAAGAAAAATATATCTGCGGTGCAATATAATCTATAAGCTCCTCTTCCACCCATTTCTTGGTGTCAGCAAAGGATTCATCATAGTTTGTAAAGGAAGACTTTGTATTAGACCCGCCAGGGTGGTCACTCTTATTTCCCCAAACTCCTGCAGGACTTATACCGAATTTAACCCATGACTTTGCTTCTGTGATTTTTTTTGAGAGCTCTTTTACAAGTACATACGTGTTATTCCTTCTAAAATCTCCCAGATTGGAAAACCGACCGTTATTATATTTACTGAAAGTTCCCTCATCCCCAAGCTCCCACTTTCGGCTTTCATAGTAGAAGTAGTCATCAAAATGCACTCCATCCACATCATAATTGTCAACCACCTCCATAACACGATTCATTACCCATTCCCTTGCTTCAGGAATACCAGGGTCTACAACAAATCTACTCATGGAGGTCTTTATCCATTCAGGATGCTCCTTGTAAACGCTCTTTTCCACATTAAGAGACGCCTTTGTTGCTTCACTCGTATCAACAGTTACCCTGTAGGGGTTAAACCAGGCATGTAGCTCAAGATTGCGTTTATGGGCTTCCTCTATGGCAAAAGCCAAAGGGTCAAAGCCGGGGTCTTTACCGAAAATTCCGGTAAGATAACGCGACCAAGGCACAACAGAAGACTTGAAAAAGGCATCCCCCTCCGGGCTTACCTGAAAGAAAACTGAATTCATGTTCATCTCAACCGCTTTGTCTAAAATTTCGACCAATTCATCCTTACTTTTCTGTATGCGTTCTGAATCTTTTTTAATATCTCTGGTCTCCTTTGAAGGCCAGTCAAGATTCACAACAGTGCTGATCCATGTGCCTCTCAGTTGCCTTTTTTCAACAGGCGTTTCATTAGGTATATATTTCGAATAGGGACTCCATGGTTGCGTTTGTGCAGATAGATTAACCGTCAGAATAGACAGCGTAAAAATAACAAACATAAAAACAGCGGTAAATCTTTTAAAGCTTTTTAATATTGACATTTTAATCCCCCAAACGTTTAGCTTCTATAAGCAAATTTATATATTTCTTATCTTAGGGAAAAAAGCGCATTATGTCAACCTGTAAATCTTGTTGCTCACTTTGTACGCTTTTACTCTTCCGCTAATGAATTATAACACATCATAAAAACAATCGGAATATAATCTTAATGGATTTCAATAGAAACAGATTTAAGAAGCAGATTTAAGAACTATAATTAAGAGCTGTAATTAAGAGCTGTAATTAAGAAAAAACCAGAAAAAAGCTTCATCCAAAGCAGATGGAGCTTTTTTCAAGCTTGTGTGCAAAATCTTTATTACGTTTAACACATGCGTTTAGCACAAATAATATTTTACAAAGTACTTTAACTATACTTTTCAACTCAACTTTCCCACAGTATTTATGGGCTCTTTGCCACTAACGCAGCATTGCTCACCGAGGTCAAAAAGTAAACTTTTTGACCTCGGTGAGCAACCAGAGCCTCAAAATACTATAAGTGGGAAAGTTGAGTTTTTAAGCACTATGTAGTTTTACATAAAAACACATCCAAAATACCTGTTAATGGATTTACAGTATTAAATACTTGTCCAAGTATCATATATAAATAATACTAATTAACCGTTCTCTCATCAATAAAATTAGTGGTTCTTTCAATACACATGGCACATCGCTCCCTTCATATCTATAATATTCACTTTCACTAAATGAGTGTCAGTACAAAAATTATTATAGAATATTTTTAACACATTTATTGTTTTTTAATCATTTTTCTCTTTGTTAATATTTAACGCAACAACAATTCCATCGCCTGGAAGAATCCAGTCCCTCAGTTTGAGCATAACTCCATTGTCTATCGGTGTTTCCATTATATTATCTTTATGATTGCCTAAAAACCCGAAATTATGCCAAGATAATTTACAGGATGAATTTTTGACAATAAAAATTATCTCATACTGCTTACAGGGTTTGGTTATCTTGTTGGAAAAACAAACATCATCAATGGGCGCAACTGTTTTTATTACCATGTCTATTGTAGTCTGTTTTTTTACCCTTGCATCGAATTCCGCATTAACATTTACACAATAAGCATCTTTGCTTTCGCCATACGCATCAATAATTACCAGTTCATCATTGATCTGAACCGTCAAATCATCTGAGTCCACTTCAAACTTCTCAATTTTATACAGTTCATGAATTTGGAAACCCTCTACTTTTTGCATTTCAGCACTAAAAGGTATTTTCTCAATAACTTCTTTTTTTGAAGGGTTGATTATCTGAAATTTTTTGGTTATGGTTTTAACAATATAATTTTCATATATGCTGCACTCCACTGTTGTTTCATAGTAGCTGTAAAAGCACTTGTTCAACAAAGAGGAAACTTCCCTGCCGAAAAAACTATAGAAATTGTTGTCAACATTATGGTTATTCTTGCTAAAGTACAGCTCGCTTTCAATTGCTACCTTTAGCTCATGCAATTCTTCTTTGTTCAAATGATTGATAAATCCGTTTCTTATAAGGTATTCTGTAGACTCAAACCACAACTTCAATACACTCATAAAAACAGATACAATAAGAGACACTCCAACACTTTTGATTATTGCTAAAATTGTATTTCCGATAATACCCAGATTAAATGCGCTGTTAGGTGAATATAATTGTTCAAAATAGGCGGCTATGAATATTGCAGCAATACCAACGACCAGAGATATACTTGATATGACTTTTAATCTTTTCATCAAAACAAACGCCCCCCAATACTACATAATTTAACTATAATAATTATTATGTTATATCAGGGGTTTTAATTACTGTTTTTAACAGTAATCTAAACAGTTATCTCATATTTCTAAAGAGCAACACATTCAAGAACCTTCTTTGCTTTTTGCTTAATATTTTTTTATTCATTACTCCCACTCCAATTCCGTATTCAAAAATTAATTATACCCTCTGACATCCGTTGCAGTAATAAATGCTGCCCCCCATATAGTTTTCCTTTATAATACTGCCTCCACATATATCACACGTACCTCCTGATGTATTTTTACTAAGCCTGGTTTTGTATCCTCCAGGGCACCCAAACAGGTCTTTTTCCGTATCCCTTCCTCCTTGAAAAGTCATCTGGGCTAGTGTTTCTTTTATGGATGTAAAAATACCATCCTTATCCTTTTGGTTAAGATCTTTTATTTTCTTCTTAGGGTGAACTTTGGCATTATAAAGAATATCCTGCAAAACACCGTTTCCAAGTCCGGGTATCCTCTGTTCAGTAGCAAGAAAAGCTTTTGCGCTTAGTTTTTGAACTTCTGCCGATGAGATAAGCCCATCGAAATAATCTGTGTCAAAATTATCAGACAATGGAGAAAGACTTTCTTTTGCAAGCTTGTAATAAATGTTGTCGTTTTCACCAGCTTTAAAACAGCCGATCCCGCCATACATTTGAACCGATACACTTATAGCAGATGAATCATCAAATTCAATCAGCAGTTGGTGTTTCTTGGACCTTTCTTCATTCGCACTATGAAATCTAATTGCGGCACCTTCGTTTGCTAATATAAAAGCACCCTCAACCTGTACTTCTACCATTGAACCAAAGCCCTTCGCCATGCCTATGGTTCTTCCTTCAAGCAGATGTTGATAGTTTTGCGGTTCACCAAAATACCAAACTAATTTGTGAGGAGTATGTGCAGCAGTTACTTCCGTTACTGTCTTCCCTCTCACAGCCTCATTAATCTGATACGCAATCGTTACAGCCTCAGGAATTTCAATCATACCAAGCCCTCCAGTATTATTTTGGTTTACTATCAATTAAAATAATATCATAATTAT
>CAYPCH010000087.1:0-6193 GCA_964409165.1 uncultured Oscillospiraceae bacterium
TTGTAGAAATATACCGTCTCATTGCCCTTTCCATCTTCTTTATAGGCAATATTGCCCGCAGCATCATAAACAAGGCTTTGTGTATGCCATGCTGTATCATGCTTATCCTTTGTTTCAAAAAGGTTTCCGTCCTTATTGTAGGTGAAAATTTTTATATGGTCTTCTCCGTCATATGACTCGGTCTGGGCACTGTTATAATTATAGTTGAGCTTTTCAATATCATTTCCTTCAAGATCCGACTTCCTTACAAGTCTTCCCAGTCCATCGTACTCATAACTGTATACCTTGTATGCCTTATCAGAGGTATTGTTTGAGCTGTCTGTCCTGGTAACTGCCTGTATTTCATTTACTATATTGCCATCCTTGTTGTAAACATAATGGGTCTCATGGGTTGAGCTAAATCTTGTACTTGTTTCTCCTGTTGTGGGGTCAATGATTCCTGCTCCTTCAACTGTCATTCCCATAACTCTTCCGAGTTGGTCGTAATCATGCTTTGTAAGTACATTGTTTGCATCGAACTCATATATTAAATTTCCTGAAAGGTCATACAGATACCTTATCTTTGTCTCTTTTGATTCTACAGTGCCGGATGCAGATGCTTTGTATACTTTTTTGCTTGTTATCTGGTTCTGTCCGTTGTACTCATACACTGTATAATTTTCAAGGCTGTCCTTTTCGACTATTGTATTGCCCATTACGTCATACCTGTATTCCACAGTGTTTGACTCAATGGATTTTTCTGCTGAATTATCACCGGGGTAAACTATTTTTCTTATCTTTCCAAAATCGTTGTACTCATAGGTGGTTGTATTCCCGTTCCTGTCGATACTCTTTTTGATTCTGCCTGCATAATCGTACTGCTCGCTTTTTATTTTTCTCTCAATTTTATCAGCACCGGTTACATATGCATCAGTTGTCAGGTTTGTGTCATCATAGGCATAACGGGTTGTACTGTAGTATATTTGCGATATTTCCTGCTTTCCTGCTGCATCTTTGAGGTATACACTTTTATTTATGCCGTTTGCAGTGGTCTCTGTGAGTACCCTCCCTGCACCGTCATAGGTATATTTCTTGCTGTTAATTCCTTCAAATTCAGGATTTTGAATGGTTTCAACCTGATTTGCAAGATTGTATCCGTATTTGATTCCATAGGCATTGTTTATCTTGTCGTCTGCCGTTCCGCCTCCTGCTTTGCTGAATGCTTCGCCATCAACTTTCTTTATGAGGTTTCCATTTTCATCATACAGGTACGCTTCGGTTACAAAATCATCGGCCAAATTTTGAATAAATGTTTTTGTAACAGGGTCATACTTTTTAGTAACACCGTTAAAACCTTTGCTTTTGAGGTTTCCATTCTTGTAATATGTGTACACGCTCGTATTCTTTATAGTGCTCTCATCTTCCATATAGCTTTGAGGTGTAACTTCTTTTACAAGTCTTCCGGCAGTATCATATATATAGCGTGTTGTAAGGTTATTTGTTTCATTGCTTAATGTTATAATTCCGTCGTTGTTTGCATATTTTGTGAAGCTGACTCCTTTAACTACAGTCTTCTCTAAGAGTCCCCTGCCGTTGTATATATAGTCAGTGTCACTTAATGTGTTATTTCCGCCGGTTACTTTAACGTTTGCAACCATTCCATCCCAGTTATATGTTGTTGCAGTTTTAACTTCTTTTATAGTTCCATTGCCTTCAGGATCGGTTATTTCTTTCACATAAATTGTCTCAGTGCTTATTCTGCCAAGGCTGTCATAGGAATATTTAGCAGTCTCGTTGTTCGGATATCTCACCAATTGGGCATTTCCTGCCTTGTCAAAATTCTCATATCCTGTAACTATAGCATAATCCCCACCGTTTACATATTCATATGTATATGATCCGTCAATGCCAATATCAGTACCGGGGTTTGATATAAGCAGAGACTTTTTGCCGGGTTTTCCATACATGTTGTAGTCGGTATAAACTTCGATATTATATCTTCCCGAATCAAATGCAGTCTTTTTCTCTATAATGTTTCCGTCATCATCATAGACATATTCGGTTACTTCGCCTGTTGCACCACTTTGGGTTAAGTTTTCAACTTTCTTTAGCCTGTTGTCATTATAATAGCTGTAGACCACGGTATTATAATGACTTTCCTGGCTTCCTTTAATCCTGTATGTTCCGTCGAATTCTTCCGCCTCGACAAGGTCGATATGGCTTACTTCTATTGCTGTCCTTCCGTTCCGGTCATATCCAACTCTTGAATAAGAGTATTTCACCACACCGTTTTCACGGGTTACAGGTACAAATTTTTCATTGTACATCTTTACGTCAGTGTTATCATCTGTAAAATAATATTTTCCATAGGTATAAAGCGTTTCACTGCCTCGCGCGTCTTTTACGCTCTTTACACTACCGTCACTGTAGTAGGTATAATCTACAGAGGTTTCCGGGTCACTTTCATTTTCCTTTGGATTTATTTGCTTTACTGTTCTTCCTGCAAAATCATATATATATGCAGTGTCCGCATGTTCAGCACTATTCAGGTATTTTCTTTGTATCTTCCTGATTCCGTATGTGCCGTCAGGAAGCATTTCTCCATAGTAGTAGAAATATTCTTCAAGTTCCACTGAATCTGATTTTGAATTTTCCTTGTAGGATATTTTTTTCAGCCTTCCCAATGAATCGTAATCATATATGTATATTGAACCACCGGGTTTTTCTTCACGCTCAAGGTTTCCTTCCGCATCATAGGTGTACTTTGTTTTGTAGGCTGTTGTTTTGCCATTGCTTACTACATTACTTGTAAGTAAAGATACTCTCCCATTTGGGTCATACTCATATACATTGGCTGCTGTTCCTGTATAATCATTTCCTTTATCTTTGGTGCTTTCATAGAGCAGGGGTGTTACTTCTTTTTTCTTTCTTCCTGCATAATCATAATAAATTCTTCCAACCGACGGATTTTCTCCATTTTTATCCATATTTGCAATCTTTGTCATCTGACCTTTGTTATTATATTCATATTCCGTCTTATAACCTGAAGGTGTTTCTTCAAGTTTAACTTTAAATATTTCGTTGTAATGGTACTTTGTGCTTTTGCTTTCACCGTCTGTTGATGCTGAAACTGTTCCATTGTCATTGTAATCAAAGGATTCCCATGTTCCGTTGGGGTAGATTATTTTTTCTATGAGACCGCCCTTTATTTTACTGCTCGATGCATTGGACTTATATTGATATGTCGTGACAGCGTCCTTGGCATTATTGCTTGAGTTTGCAAGGAAGGCATCACGGTTGTCCCTTGTATAAATCAGTCCCTTATCAGCAGGCTTTATAACCTTTTCGAGACGGCTTCTGTTCCTGTTTTCGCCGGTAACCTGATCATTTCTTTTAACAGTAAAATTATATGTTTCATAGTTATTGTAGTAATAATAGGTCTGTTGGTTTATCTCGTTTATTTCATACTCAAGATCACCGTTTTCGTAATAACTGTAGGTTTTTGTGGTGTTATCGGGATTTGTAATTGTTGTGATATTTCCCTTCTCATCTCTCTCCACCTTGATTGTGTTGCCTTCAACTTTTATAGCATTACCGGCTACACCAGTTGAACTTTCCAATTGAACCGTATCGATTCTCTCAGGAAGGTTCTTGAATTTCATTACATTATATGCTTTATATTGTAAGTCAGTCTTATTGCTGAACAGGTCGGCATAAGTAATATTTGTAATTTCATAGGTTTGCAATATATCGTTCGGGTCTTCAGGGTCTTCATACATGATATGGTATTTTGTAAGTGTCTCCCTCTCATCTTTTGCAATCTCACTTATCTTTAAAGGTCTTCCGGGAATGCTCACATTATATGTTTCGGTGGATGTATTGCCCCTTTTGTCAATAGTCAGACGCGAAACATTATTTTTATCGGTCGGAAGTTTTGCCTTCTCGTCAGAGGCAAAGTCCGTGTACATGTAATATGTGGGCTTTTCATTACTGTCAACCTGTTTATACAGTCTGCCCAATCCGTCATAGGAATTGGTCAGCAGGTTTATTTCGGTTCCGGCATCTGTTTTCTGTGCAATGGTCATCAGCTTGCTGTTTGATTCATTGTAATAATACTTTGTTACATTTCCGTCAGGGTCAGTCACTGTTTCAAGCATTCCCTGAGCATTATAACCGTATGTTGTTTTTATCGAAGGGCTAAACTCTGCTGTTTCAAGTTTTCCTGCTGCATTATATTTGAAGGTAATTGTTCTTCCAATGGAAAGGCTGTTATTCCCGTGGTCACAGTCATATATTTTCATTAGCTTCCCATTGGTGTAGTCTTCATTTTCATATTCATATTTCACCTTGTTTCCATACCTGTCATAAACATATGCAAGCCTTCCGCTTCTGTACTCATAAGTAATTTGCTCTTTTGTGATTAGTGAAAATACACCTTCATTGTTTTTGACAAGTTCATCATATATTCCAGGCGGTGAAATGTATCCTCCGTTCCTATCAGGCTCAAATATAAGCTTTGTACCCGAATCGTATGTAACTTCTATCCCGCTGACTTTTTCCAGATATTTTGACGACATCCATCCGGTCAACCCTTGTTTTGTCACAACATTATACCATGTGGTGTCACCCACCTTTATATACGGCTTGCCGATGTTCAAATTGACAAAGCTTCCGTTTCCAAGGCTTCGTATTATCCTCCACTCCATAGGGTTTATGTAACTCAAGGATTCAATATTGCCGGGTTCTTGCCTAATATTTAGAGAGGATGCCGTAACCCTGTAAGTATCTCCGCTTGAGGTATCTCTTATTGATGTTTCGAAATTCAGTCTCCAGCCGTTTCCTATTGCGAGGTTTTCTATATCCTCTGCATCGTTTGAATTGTAGGTTCTGACCACATTAATGTCATTTGCAGGGCTTTCAATCTTTAAATCCTCAGCCTGGGTAACGTAGTTTCCGGTAATCATATTGGTACCGTTTTCATTATACAGGTGTTTAGTTCCTTTAAGTCCGTCCAGCGAGTCAAGGAATTCCACACCGGGTATGTCCTGTGTAAAATACTCCTCAACATCGTTTAGTTCAATGTTCCCGTCGGTACCTCCAACTACAAAAAGTCTGTTATATGCTACAACTGCGCCAAAGGCACTTCTTGCTGTCTTAAGGTTTTGCTTTCCGGTAATTGTTTTGCTTTCAGGGTCAAATTCCTCCACTGCGGGAAGTGTTTCTCTATTATATCCGCCAAAAGTATATATTTTTCCGCACATTGTCAATGCACCAAGATCTTTTGCCGGTGCTGCAAGGGTTGTTTCAAGCTTTGTCCAAGCATTTGTTGCGGTGTCGTATTCTTCAATTAATGATAGGTTCCCGCTGCTGTCACTGCCTCCAAATACATAGATTTTTCCACCATAACCTGCCATGCCAAAATTCGCTCTTGGTGTCATCCAATAATCTCCGGCACTGTTTTTTTGCAAGACTGTCCATTTGTTCTCGGCTATGTTGTAAACCTCAACAGTATCAAGGTATTGCGTTCCGTTATATCCTCCAATTACGTATATACTTCCGTCAATGTGTACAGCTTTTGCTCCTCTTCTTGCCGTCGGCATGTCAGCTGGTTTCGAAGCGGTATTCCTTTTAATGAACTCTCCCACTGAAGGTGAATACACTTCAACTGTATTAAGGCAGTTGGAGCCATCAAAACCACCAAATAAATATACCTCCGTATCGGTAGTTGCAACCGCCATGTCAGATTTGGAATCCAGCATGTATTTTTTAGGATTGGGTGCAGTACCAGGTGCCAGCACATATTCCGTCCACTCATCCTTAAGGTAATCGTATTGGGATACTGTGTTGAGGTACATGTCCTGACCTGAACTATTGTATCTTCCGCCAAATGCATATATATTTGAATCAATCTCTGCAAGAGCCAGTTCCTGACGTGCAGGGTTCAGTACGGATTTTGTAATTGTTGTACCTGCCCTTGGGTTGGATGCAAAGTCTTCATCAAGTCTGGTCCATGGCATAGGGCCTTTGTAGTTTTCAGGCAGTATGAGGTTGTAACCGTATTCAAGAGGTTTTGTGAGTATTAGGGTGTTGAAATATGAATATAATGGTCTCTCAAAATAGATGTTTTGACTACCATCACCACTTAATATTACCTTGTGCGTTCCTGTTGCCTTAAAGTTCTCATCATGTCCTGCATATCCATAACGCTCTTGCC
>CAYPCH010000087.1:6293-16733 GCA_964409165.1 uncultured Oscillospiraceae bacterium
CTTTTACCAACACATAATCGTTTTCTTCGTTCATTCTCAGATATGAATAACTCCAGTCGCTCTTTCCCCTAATAATATAATCCCCTTCAATCTCAAATCTTCCTCCATTTATATCCGCTTCTCCTCTTGTTTGGATCACATTACCTTTAACTGTCAACCTCTTGCCATTTAAATCAAGCAGCCTTTTTTCTCTTGTTTGACTACTATTCCCAATATATAAATCGCCCTCTATTGTTTCGTCACTTGTTAACTTCCATTCCATTTTCCCCAATGCTATTGATTCAAATTTGTATCCATTCGTTATAAATTCTCTTGCATATAATTCCGGTTCAAATACTATTCCTGTACCCTGTTCTTTTCTTATCTCCAATATGTTTAAATGCGAACAGTCGCTATCTGAAAAATCTCCCGGTATCTGAAAATAAACTGTTTGTCTACTATCACCACTTAATATAACCTTATGTGTTCCTGTTGCCTTAAAGTTCTCATCATGTCCTGCATATCCATAACGCTCTTGCCTGAAGTCTCCTTTTATTTCTAATACTCCTGCCGTCAAATATCCATTATGGCTGTAATAAGAATGCTGTATAAAATCTCCTTTTACCAACACATAATCGTTTTCTTCGTTCATTCTCAGATATGAATAACTCCAATCACTATTTCCTTTTATAAGGTAATTTGAAATCACCTCAAGGTTCCCATTATTTATATACATTGTTCCTTTTGTTTGAATTACATCTTTTATAACTATCAGTTTATAACCATTCAAATTTATAATCCCATCTGTCTGACTTAAGCTTCCATATACTCTGTTTTCATACAAAACTGTGTTCTCTGAAACCTTGACATCACCAGTGTTTACAATGACTCTGCCGCTTGCACCTTCTGCTACCGGGTTTCCTCCAGAGCCTAATGCTACTACCTCATATGTATAATCCATTTGACTGATACCGCTATCTTGATAGTTTAAGCTAGTGGTTTCTGTCAAAAAATCATCATTCCTGTATATTTCATATTTGCTTGCACCGCTTACCTTACTCCATTTTATTTCTACTGTTTCGGTATTTATTATCTCTGCACCAACATCAATAGGATTGCCGGGATAACTAAACAGTCTTACCGTATCACTCCAAGCACCTGTTGAGCCATCGTCGTAAACAGCTCTCACACTATAAGTATGGCGAGTATTCGGCAAAATACCGTTGCCTTTATAATCTTTAGAGTGATTATAGAATGTATCAGTAACCCTTTGAATATCTACACCGTCAACCTCAATTTCATATTCTACAGCATTCTCAATCTGACCCCAAGTCACAAAAATTGTGTTATCTGCATTAGCATTTGCAGATAGCTTGTCGTTATTACCGAAAGTTGCTTTGGTTTTCATGGTCAAAGGCTGGCTAAAGCCTGATTCATTTCCCGCTTCATCGTATGCCGAAACTGTATAACTATAAACAGTTTCCGGACTCAAACCTGTATCATGATAGCTTGTCTGAACTGAAGTGTCCGTTTCAATAGCGTCACGGAAAACTTTATATCCTGCTACTGCCGTATTGTCGCTAGATGCAGTCCAAGAAAAAGTAACTGTAGTATCAGTTATATTATCCACTATAAGGTTTGCAGGTATTGATGGAGCTTCAGTGTCTTCCGGCAAAGGCGTCACAACAGGCTCATTCGTAGGTGTAGATTCAGGTGTATGTGTATGTGTATGTGTAGGCGTAGGTGTATATGTGGGTACAGGCGTCTCCGTTGTTTGCGGATTCATGGTTTCAACAGGAAACACTTCTATCAAACCCAGCAACTTCTTTCTGAAAAATGCATAGTCTGTACTGCTTATGTACCCGTCCCCGTTAGCATCCGCACAGGCTAAGTTAACACTGCTCTCATCAAGAAGTCCGAGCAAATATCTTTTCATAACTGCATAATCAGTGCTGTTAAACGTTCCGTCTCCATTGATATCCCCATAAATAATTCCATCCGCTGATTTATCAAATACATCAACTTCTAGTATTTCATCGGGTATACCACTTATATAAGCGTCAGTCGTAGATCTCTGCAATGCGGGGGTTACAACAGTCACCGCAGGTATTGCCTCAGTATTTGCATACACAATACCCTGTACAGTTCTATTATCGTTTTCCTTACTATTGTGAGAATTCTGTAGCGTCTCTGCAGCGTATACATCCCTTAAATCAATCGGTAAAACTAATGTTGAAATGAATGTTTGCATTACAAAAACCATTGTTAGAACCAGAGCTGAAATTCTTTTCTTTTTAACCATTACCAATACTCCCCTTTTAGTTTTAATTTCTACTTCTATCTCTATATAAACACAAAAAAGCATTCGACTATAAATTACAAATCAAACGCTTCCTATTGTTGCAGTGGATAAAAAACATCACTAATAATTTAAAAGTAATTCTTTGATTCGCATAGCTTACACAGAACATAATAAAGATGACTTAAATATTATTTTGCAGGTACATTTTACAAATTACTTAATATTCTATCAACAAACATTAAAAACATCAACTAATTTTTTGCAAATCTGTGTAAAAAATTGCTATATCTATAATCCTCGAGATATACCATTAACATTAAAAAACAAACAACCATAAAACTCCAAGCCTTCTATAGCTCGTAAAACCAGTGTATCATACCGCATTTGTCACAAATATAGTTTTCTGCAACCCTATCAGCCCATTTTATATCAAAAAATGTTGAGCCTTGAGTATTTAACATAAATGACTTGTTAAGAAACCTGTCATTCCCGCAATGACTACAAATAAGCTTTCTTCCACATACAATTTCTTCTTTTCCCTTACCGCTTTCACTAAAAAGTTTTTTTAAAAAGCCCATATTCCCTCTCCCCTTACTTTTGCAAATTTTATAATCTTATAGTAAACCAAGAAATTATTTACACATATTATATGATAATAGTTTTTCCCTCCTTTTACCAGAGTTAAATTTCATGCAACAAGTACAACCAATAAAACATACCATTTACTTAGGGAGGTGCTATATTTCTATGGGAAATAAATCATCAAACAACTCAAATATCAGAATAATACACCATCTTGCCAATGGAGAAATCAGAAATACCATGAAAGGTTATAAAGTACCCATCAATGACAGAACTATAGAAGCCTACCGGATTTTAGCCGGATATAAAAATAATAAAACATAATTTACTATACAACTTTATAACAAAGCAATTGTCCAAGCTTCAAGCTCTATAATGTATTGGTGTCAGGAGATAGTCATGAAAAGAGTTGCCTGTTATGTCAGAGTCAGCACCGACAATCAAATAGAAAATTACAGCGTAGAAGAACAGACCGAGCGACTGCAAGCGTACTGTAAGGCAAAAGGCTGGATAATATATAAGTTCTATACCGATGCGGGATATTCCGGAGGAAACATGAATCGTCCAGCCTTGAAGCAAGTATTGAAAGACATTGACCAAAACTTGCTTGATATAGTTGTAGTTTATAAGCTTGACCGTTTAAGCAGGTCTCAGAAGGATACTCTGACTCTGATTGAAGACAATTTTCTTAAAAAGAACATAGATTTTGTGTCAATTAGCGAAAATTTTGATACCTCAACTCCCTTTGGGCGTGCAATGATAGGAATCTTGTCCGTATTTGCCCAATTGGAAAAAGACCAGATCACAGAGCGCTTTACCATGGGAAGAATAGGTCGTGCAAAAAACGGTTATTACCACGGAGGACCCACGCCACCAACAGGGTATGATTATCATAATGGCAGGCTGGTCATAAATGAATATGAGGCCATGCAGGTCAGAGAAGTGTTTGAAAGATTCCTGAAGGGACAGAGTATTAATTCCATAAGAGCATATATGAGTGAGCATTACACTAACAAGTATGGTAATTGGAAAAGCCACACACTTGTTTTAAATATTCTTAAAAACTCCACTTACACCGGAAAGGTAAAATTCAAAGGTTCTGAGTATATTGGCATCCATAAACCAATTATTTCAGAAAAAACTTATAATTCTGCTCAAAAACTGCTCAATAGCCCAGACAGAGAAAATTCAAAAACAGCACCTCAAAAAAGTCCTTTCAGAGCTGATAATTTACTTACAGGCCTTTTGATATGCGGCAAATGCCATGCAGGCTTTTGTGGCAATCATGGTTTTTATACATGCTATTCCCGGGGAAAAACAGATAAAAAGAAGATTAAAGACCCGTACTGCAAAAATAAAAAATGGCCTATAAAGGAGCTTGATAAATTGGTAACAGATGAAATACTGAGCTTTGATTTTGATAAAGCCTTTTTCGTAAATAAAAAGAATAATAGTCCACTGCCTGATCCTGATTCAATCAATAAAAGAATTGCTGAAATTGACAAACAAATAAGCAGAATTATTGACCTCTACCAAATCGGCAGCCTTTCAACAGAGCAGATTTCCGAAAGAATAGAAATTCTTAAAAAAGAGCGGAATGCGCTTTCCAGACAACCGGTTCTGAAAGCAAAGGTCAATATTGAAGGGGACAGAGATATATTTTTACTTGCAAAATATCTATTTACTAGCGGCACACTTTATGAGAAAAGGCTTTTTGTCAGGTCACTTGTTGATCGCATAACCATAAACGACAATGAATTGGATTTTCAGTGGAACTTCTTATAGCTCTATTCTTTATACAGGTTTCAGAACATGCTGCCAACATGCATTATTTATACATACCTATAAATTTTGTAATAGAAGAGGATTTTTAAAAAAAGTGTAGTATTATAATAAATAATCATACTATACATTTTAATCACGAAAAAAATTCTACATTAAAAAAATTAATTTTTGTGATGTTGCATTAAGGAAAAGGAAATTAAAGTGCATTGATGTAGAATTCATATTGATGTAGAATTTATGATATACAGTTCATTATAAGAAAACAGAATAAGCAAACAAAAAATATATAAAATATATTGTGAGGCGAATTCCTTTGGCTTTTTCAAGTCTTTTCTTTTTATGTGTTTTTCTACCTATAAACATTTTTTTGTACTATGCCATTAATAACAATGCTTACCGAAATGCCGTGCTTATTGTATCCTCCCTTGCCTTTTATGCATGGGGAGAGCCCATATGGATTTTAGTTTTAGTTTTAAATGCACTCTTTAACTATTTCGTTGGTATATCTATTGAAAAAAAACAGAGCAATCGTAAGCGTAAGGGAATAGTTGCATTAGCTGTCATAGCAAACCTTTTTGTTTTGGGATTTTTCAAATTCTTCGGTTTTTTTACGGAAAACCTGAATGCACTGTTAGGTGTCAATATACCTATAATTAGCATAGGTCTTCCTATTGGGATCTCCTTTTACACATTCAAATCGATTTCTTATATAGTGGATGTTTATAAAGGAGAGGTAGGGGCACAAAAATCCCCCTTCAAGTTTTTATTATATGTTTCTTTGTTTCATCATCTTATGGCAGGTCCTATTGTACGATATAAAGATGTTACACAAAATATTGAGCATAAGTCACTTAGCTTCGAAGCGTTCAATGATGGCATAAGTCGTTTTATTATAGGTCTAGGAAAGAAAGTTATTATTGCCAATCAAGCAAACGAGTTTTCAAAGGCCTTTCTTGATATGGATTATTCAAGACTTCCGGTACTGGGAGCATGGGCAGGGATTCTATTATTTGCAATAGAAATCTACTTTGATTTTTCAGGTTATTCAGACATGGCAATAGGTCTAGGTAAGATTTATGGCTTTAATTATAAGGAAAACTTTAATTATCCTTATATAGCCAAGTCTGCTACTGAATTCTGGCGCAGATGGCATATATCCCTGACTTTGTTTTTCAAGGATTATGTCTATATTCCCCTTGGGGGTAATAGGAAATTCCATATAAGAAACATGCTGGTGGTATGGTTGCTTACAGGCTTATGGCATGGTGCGAGCTGGAACTTTATTATTTGGGGGTTGTATTTCTTTGTGTTACTAGTGTTTGAAAAATTTGTTCTGTTGAAGATTGGAAAAAGAATACCTGGTGTTATATTGAGACTTTATTTTGTTGTAGCGGTACTGGTAGGCTGGGTATTCTTCTATCATCCCAGCATAAGCGGGGGACTTCAATTCTTAGGGATTATGTTTGGAATTAATGCTTCATCCTGGTCTAGTCCTGAGGTTGAAATTTTCCTTAATAGTTATGTGATATTTATTGCGATTGCACTTATTGGGTGTACACCGGTTATGAAAACTATTTTTGGGCGTATAAAGGGAAGCATGCAAAAGAAGTATATTGGGATTTATTCTGTTGCTCAGTTAATAAAATCGACAGTAAACATAGTAGTCTTCATTATGTCAATTATTTTACTTGTCGGTCAATCGTACAACCCATTCCTTTACTTTAAGTTTTAAGAACGATTTTATTAACTACTGTATAATGGAGGAGTTATTTTATGAAAAAGTTACAATTGGATGCAATAGCATTTTTGTTTATAATTGTGGTTTTAGGTGCTACCAATTTTATTAATGTAAATAAAGCCGAGGTCTCCGAAATGGAAAACAGGTCACTAAAGCAAAAACCAGAGCTTAAGATATCGGCACTTTTAGACGGTAGCTATTTTCGTAACTACACTGAATACTACAGTGACACCTTTATTTTGAGGGACAGGTTTTTAAAAATAAGCAATAACCTTCAACAGATGTTGTTTATAAAGGATACCGATGTAAAAATAATTCTTTCGAACAAGTCGGAAGAATATAATAATGTGCCTAAAGCTACTGATAACAAAAAGCTTTGGGACATCGAGTCCCAAAGCTTTTTGCCGGATTTCCTTTCAGGAAATGGCCCTAATAAAAATGAAGGTGTTGCTGAGAACACACCAGAAAACACTTCTGAGAGCACATCTTCAACAGCTACACCAGTATCTACAAAGAAACCCTATAATGAAGGGGACGGCGTTGGTTATTGGCTTGTTATCGACGGCAAAGCTGTAGAGCTTTTCAAGTTTAATAAAGATAACTTTGATTTTTATGCCCAGGTTCTTAATGAATACAATCAAAAAATTGGCAACAAAATGCCTGTTTATTCATTGATTGCACCCACAAACAGTGAATTTGTACAACTTAGCAAGTATCAGGGAATAACCGATTCCCAGAATAATGCAATAGAATATCTTAATTCAAAATTTAGCGATGGTATCACCACAGTTAATACTTATGATGTATTAAACCAGCATAAGGATGAATATATTTATTTTAGAAGTGATCACCACTGGACAGCTCTGGGAGCCTATTATGCTTATACCTCCTTTATGAAAACAAAGGGAGAGGAGCCAATACCGCTCGAAGAATACCAAATGGTCAAAATAGATAATTTTTTAGGAAGCACCTATGCCAAAACCAGAGACAAGAGCATTGAAAAGAATCCCGACACAATATATGCATACTTGCCGTTTGTTGATTACAAGTATGAGAAGCATCGCTATTATGAATGTAGTGAAGCTGATATTATTGACATGAAGTATGCAGATACAGAACTGGACAAGTATCTGGTATTTTTAAGTGCTGGGAATGCAACCTGGGCAAAAATAAGTACAGAAAATAAAAACGGCAAAAAACTTTTAGTAATAAAGGATTCGTATGGCAACAGCTTTGTACCATTCTTGTTGCCACATTATGAAGAAATATATGTTATAGACCCAAGATTTTATGATTTCAATACGTCAGAAAAGAACATCTCTGATTTTATTGAATCAAGAGAAATAAATGAACTTCTTTTTGTAAACTATATGGAAAATGTAAACTATAGAGAATTCATGCTTAGTCTGAAAGGCTTGATAGATAATGAGTAATACATGTGTAAAAAAAGCATATGCAAGTAAAAAAGCAAACGGTGTATTACTTGCTATGAAAAACTCATATTCTCAGTCTTTCAAACAAACCCTTTCCATAAATAACTTTACTTTATCTGGGTCCTTGCTACCGTAGCTTTCTTCCACCCCAGTGAGCACGTCAACTGCAAAAGGATTTACCTTTTGTATTATGTCTGTTATATTGTCTGCTGTAAGACCTCCAGCCAATATAACAGGTATAGTACTCTCCTTCTGTAACTTTTTAAATATGGACAAATCTATCGCAACTCCTGTACCTCCGGGCATAGAGTCTGTATGCGAATCAGCCAATATAGCAGATACACCCGTTTTTACAAGCTCTCTTACCGCAATAACAGGATTGCTGATCTCAAAATCACAATCCCCAGAGCCATCCATACGTAAAGCCTTAATCACCTTTACTCCGTAGGGTTTTAGCTTTTGAGACATACTATGTACTTCTTCAAGAGTTTCCTTGTAATGAAGTTGAACAATATCAGGTTTGGTGTTGTGAACAATATCAAGGATTTTTTCAACTTCCCCTCCTGTTACTACGCATGTACTTACATAAGGAGGCACCTCCTCAATTAGTTCTGAAGCTTTAGCCACCGACAAGTTCCAAGGCACTTTTACAGGGTACTCAACAACAAAACCCAGCACATGAACCCCTGCTTGTACACATAGCTTTACATCGCAGGAGCTCATCAGCCCACACATCTTTACTCGTGTCATAACTCTTCTCCCAACGTCTCACTTAATTTTTTATACATTTGAACCGGGTCTTCTGCTTTAAGGATAGCAGTTCCCACCAGTACAGCATGGGCACCTGCAACAATGGCACGAGATACATCAGCCTTAGAGGAAATGGAGCTCTCACTCACCAGTAAAGCTTCCCTTGGAGCTAATGCTGCCAGCTTTTCAGTAGTATTAACATTCCCGCCATCTGTTTCCAGTTGAATTATATTCCTGTTGTTAATTCCAACAAAAGTCAGTTCCAGCTCTCTGACAGAAATTATTTCCGACTCGTTATGGGTTTCTACCAAGGGCTCCAAGCCCAAAGCCAATGAATCCTTCACCAGTCTGAAAAGTTGCTCCTTCTCCAACATGGAAGCAATCAACAATACTCCCGAGGCTCCATTTTCAACAGTCTCAACCAATTGTTCCCTCTTTGAAATAAAATCTTTTCGTAGTACAGGAACTGAAACAGCTTTCACAATCTTGTTCAACAATTCCAGTGAGCCTCCGTAATGTTCCGCTTCTGTCACCACTGAAATCATTGGCACACCGGCTTCCTCCAGGCTTTTACACAGCGACACCGGGTCACGCCCTAAAATCAAGTCACCTTCGCCCGGCGACTTGATTTTTATATCGGTAATAACAGGTATTTCCCCTGTACTTTTTTTATTCCACAGTGCATTGGAACACTTTCTTGCATTGGAATTTTTACTTTCTTTCATCCTCATTCCACCATTCTATAGTCATGGGAAGCATTTTTCAACTGCTCAAGTTTGTTTTTTGCAGCTCCGCTGTCGATAATTTCATTTGCAAGCTCTATTCCTTCCTTGAAAGAACGTGCTTTATTGCCTATCATTAATGCTCCTGCCGCATTTAAAACAACTGCATCACGACGTGGTCCCTTATCCTTACCTGAAAAAACATTTGTAATCATTATAGCATTTTCCTCAGGTGTTCCTGTAGCAATTTCCTTAAGTGTACAACGAGATAATCCAAAATCCTCCGGAGCAATCTCATAAGTATTGATAGTGCCGTTATTAAGTTCATTTATTCTGGTTTTGCCCATGAGTGAAATCTCATCCAACCCATCCAGCCCATGTACAAACAAACCTCTTGTATACCCCACCTCTGAAGCAACTTTAGAAACCGTATCCAAAAGTTCCGGTTTATAAATCCCCATAACATGTCTGCTCGCTTTTGAGGGATTAATCAAAGGTCCAATAATAGTATAAAAGATTGTCTTGATACCCAAGTCTTTTTCCGGTGGTAAAACTTTGCCCATAACCGGATGAAACAAAGGTGCATAGAGAAATGCAATACCTATATCTTCAATAAGTTTTTCTACTCCTTTAGGGGTTTGATTGATTTCAATTCCTAGTGCTTCTAAAACATCGGCACTACCTGAAAGACTTGATATTGAACGGCTTCCATGTTTAGCCACCGGAATACCTGCGGCGGCTGCAACAAAAGCTATTGAAGTTGATATGTTAAAAGTACTTAATCCACCACCTGTACCACATGTATCCATAAGCTCATCATCTACTTTTGGAGAAATATGAATACAATTGTCCCTCATAGACTTTGCAATGGCTGTAATTTCTGTCAATGTGGGTCCCTTCATAAGAAGAGCCACCTGAAATCCTGCTATCTGAACATCACTAAGCTCATCATTTTTAATTGCAACAATCAAGCGATATGCCTCTTCTGAAGTTAAGTCCTCTTTCGCTGTCAATTTTTTCAATACGTTTTTAACCATTCTCATCTCTCCTAATCTTTTACTTTGTAACTCAACCTTCCCACAGTATTTATGGGCTCTTTGCCACTAGCGCAGCATTGCTCACCGCGGTCAAAAAGTAAACTTTTTGACC
>CAYPCH010000088.1:0-16679 GCA_964409165.1 uncultured Oscillospiraceae bacterium
AGCTAAACCAAAACTTTTCACACGAAATTTGCTTGATTTTTCAGCAGCTTCATTGGTGCCTCTACCGGTGGAACGGAAGCAATATTCAGCATAATAAAAAAGTTTTCCGGAAATATACCGGGAACTGTTATTGTTCAGCACATGCCTCCGGTTTTTACAGCTATGTATGCAGACAGGCTGAATAATTCATGCCTGGTTGAGGTGAAAGAGGCACAGACCGGTGATAAGGTTTTGCCGGGAAGAGTATTGATTGCGCCGGGAGATTACCATATGAGAGTAAAAAAAAGCGGGGATATGTATACAGTGGAATGCTTCAAAGGAGAGAAGGTAAGCGGACATTGTCCATCGGTTGATGTATTGTTTGAATCAGTGGCTAAAGCTGCAGGTAAAAATGCACTGGGAGTTATTCTCACAGGTATGGGAAGCGATGGGGCAAAAGGCTTGTCGGCAATGAAAAGAAACGGAGTCCGTACTATCGGGCAGGATGAACCTTCATCAGTAGTCTATGGAATGCCCAAAGTTGCTTATGAAATGGGTGCTGTTGAAAAACAGGCGTCATTGGATTCTATACCTCAATTGATATATTCAATGCTTTAAAGAATTAAAAAGATGTTTTGATGAGGTGTAAATAATTGGACGACAAACCTTGCATAGTATTTCTCCAGAGCAGTGAGCTTGCAAATAGAGTTGAAAAGGGACTTTATGAAATAGGAATAGAGTGTTTTTTAAATACTGCAAGTAATCTGGCTGATCTTAAAACCAGTTTAGAGAATGGCAGTTGTGATATTCTGCTGTTTGATTATAGTTGCAAAATTGATATAAAAGAAGTTTTCAGGGTGATTAAACAGTATAAAAATGAAGTTCCTGTTATTGCACTGTTGGATAAAAAGGAGGAATATATTGGTCTTGATGTTATAAAAACAGGTTTTAGTGACTACTGCCTGAAGGATGATTATAATAGGCTTGGTGTTGCCATATTAAGGGAATGCAGAAGAGGTATGAAAACCCGTGAGAAAAGAAGGCTTGAGAAGGAGCTAAAAAAGGAAATAGAACGTCTGGCAGTTACAATTGAAAGTATTGGAGATGGAGTTATAACATCCGATATAAACGGAAATGTAATTATGATGAATAAAGGTGCACAGGAGTTAACAGGATGGCATTTCAGTGATTCAATAGGAAAACCGTTATTTAATATTTTTAATATAGTGGACAAAAGCACCGGGCAGCCTGCCGAAAATCCCTATGAAAGAGTACTGAAGGAAGGCAGGGCGGTTGGTTTGAAAAAATATACCGTTCTTATTTCAAAAGACGGTGCAGAAAGATATATTTCTGCAAGCAGTGCTCCTATAAGAGATCCGGAAGATAAAATAATGGGTGTTGTTGTTGTATTCAGGGATATTACAAGGATAAAACGTGCTGAAGAGCTGCTGGCTAATGAACAAAGGAACTTGAAGGCTATTTTTGATGTAGTGCCTGTAGGTATGCTCATAGTTGACAAAAACGGGCTGGTTAAAACAGCCAATGAATCATTAGGTTATGTATTCGGTGATAAAACAGAAGACATATCGGGCAAGAATATAGGAGAAGCTATTTTTTGCAAGTATTACCGGACATGCAGTGAAAACTTTAAAAAAAATGGAAATTTTAAAGAGTGTGATCTGCAGAAAGCAATAAGTCTTGTTGCTGAAAAAGGCAATGCCATCCATGGATTGGATTTAAAACATTCAATAACAAAGGATAATATGGAAAAAGAAATCTGGCTGAGGCTGAGTGCAGTTCCTATAAAATTGGATAATGAAGATTGTGTACTTATTACTATGGATAATATTACTTCCAAAAAGAAGATGGAAGAAGCTATTGCAAGATCAAGAGACTTTTATATAACATTATTTGAAGAGTTTCCTGTTCCAATTTGGAGGTCTGGTGCTGATGGAAAGATTGATTATTTTAATAAAAGGTGGATGGATTTTACAGGCAGAAAAAAGGAAAAAGAACTGAGAATTGAATGGATTCAAATGGTTCATCCAGAAGACAGGGACAAATGCACAAAAACACTTGAGACTGTATTTAAAGAAAGAAAACCGTTTAATATGGAGTACCGTTTAAGAAGGTTTGACGGAGAATATAGATGGATTATAGATTTTGGAAGACCATTTAATGATCTTGAAGGCAATTTTGCAGGGTTTTTAGGTGTTTGCTATGACATAACAGAAAGAAAACAGGTTGCAGAGAATCTCTTGAAATCAAAAGAGTCGGCTGAGGCTGCCAGCAGAGCCAAAAGTGAGTTTTTAGCCAATATGAGTCATGAAATACGCACACCACTAAACGGTATAATGGGTATGACCAATCTGACACTACAAACCAATCTGACAAAGGAACAAAAAGAGAATCTTGATATTATAAATTCTTGTGCAAATTTACTACTCAATGTTATAAATGATATTCTGGATTATTCAAAAATTGAAGCAGGAAAGATGGTTTTAGAGTCAATACAGTTTGATATTCAAATGCTTATGGACAAAATTTTTAAATTCCATTTAGTAAATGCCAAGGATAAAGGTTTGGAGTTCAACCTGAGAATCCACAAGGCTGTGCCTGATGTTTTAGTAGGAGATCCGAGCAGGCTTCAGCAGGTCTTAAACAACCTGATTACAAATGCAATAAAATTTACTGATTACGGTGAAGTAAAAGTGAGTGTTGATGTTGTTGAAGTATCAGGGGATAACGTAAGGTTAAGGTTTGCCGTAACAGATACGGGAATAGGCATTTCAGAGGAAGAAAAGAAAAGGCTTTTTATAAGCTTTAGCCAAGTTGATGGTTCTATTACAAGAAGGTATGGGGGAACCGGATTAGGGCTTGCGATCTCAAAGCAGCTTATAGAAATGATGAATGGAGAAATAGGTGTTGAAAGTGAAAAGGAAAAAGGCAGTATCTTCTATTTTACAGCAGAGTTTGCCTGTAAGGAAAGCCGCCGCAAAGAAACCGGGGCAGTAAAAACTCCGATGATTGACAATAATGGAACAAGGCTTAATATACTTGCAGTTGAAGATGATACGGTAAACCAGATGATTATTACAAGAATCATTGAGAAGCAAGGTCATAGTGTACAAGTTGCCAATAACGGTTTGGAGGCTTTGGAGATACTTGAAAACAAAGAATTCGATCTTATACTGATGGATATACAAATGCCTGAAATGGACGGTATAGAAACAACAAAAAGAATAAGAAAAAGAGAAGAAGGAACTTTCAGACATATTCCGATAATTGCAGTTACAGCTCACGTTCTGAAGGGAGACAGGGAAAGATTTTTGAAAGCAGGTATGGATGAATATGTACCAAAGCCTATAGCAGTTGAAGAGCTTTTTAGCGCAATCGACAAAGTACTGCTCCATGGTGAAGGCAATAATAAAATTATAGAAACAAGTATTGAAAACAGTATAGAAATGTATGAAAATAGTACGGGGTATCAGAAAAATAAGACTTTGGCAAAAATCGAAAAATATAAAGACAGCCTGGAACAACTTATTAATGAGTTGGAGACTGCTGTAGCGGAAGGTAAAATTGTATGTGTGGAAAAGATTTCTCTTAGGATAAAAGAGCTTGCGGTAAGTAAAGGATATACAGCAATTAAATATATGGCATTTAGAATACAGCTTGCGGCTCGAAAAGAAGAACATGATGCTATAAGACGGGAATTTACTCTACTTAAGGCAGAAGCTAAAAAGTATTATAGTGAAGAGAAAAATTAGTATACTTTCAAGAAAGGGGTAATTAGAAATGAGAATACTGATCGCTGAGGATGATTTTGCCAGCCGCAAGTTTTTGTACAAGTTTCTTTCGTCATATGGAGAGTGTGATATAACGATAGACGGAGTAGAAGCTGTTGAAGCGTTCCTGATGGCATTAGATGAAGGAAGGCCTTATGATCTGGTGTGCCTCGACATTATGATGCCGAAACTGGATGGAGTTAAGGTTTTAAAAGCGATAAGGGATATTGAAAAACAAAAGGACGTAACAGAACAGGATAATGTAAAGGTTATAATGACAACAGCACTGGTTGATACCCAAAATGTGTTCGGTTCATTTGAAACTGGATGTGAGGCATATGCGGCAAAACCTATAGATACTGAAAAACTGGTTGAAGTTATGAAAAAATTGAAACTCATTGTGTGAGATATTAAAAATGATAAAATGATATATTGACATTATGTCGATATATATATTAATATGCATATATGGGAGGCATAGTAAATGGATAAAGGCGTATATATGTTTATAATTGTAGCTGTTGGTATATTAACAATAGTTGCAAGTGTTTTAAATCTGGATTTTTTCTTTAACAGCAGGAAAGCAAGGTTTTTTGTAAATATATTTGGAAGAACAGGTGCAAGAATTTTCTATATAGTATTGGGTTTTGCTATTATTATAATGGGGTTAATGCTATAAACAGTTTTTTTGTACATATTTCAAAAAGGGATAAAGCTATCTTATAAACCGGAATTTTAAGGGTTTAGAAGATAGCTTTGTGTTTTTTGGAAAATTAATGATATCTATTTGCAAATCTGATAAAATGTACATTGAGTAGGTTAAATAGTAGGGAGGAAAAAGATATGCTAAGGAAAATGCTGATAAGTTTGTTTCTCATGTTGTTATTGCTGACAGGATGCAATTCCAATCAAAACAACAGGATTTTAGAATTGGATAAAGAACTTCAGAATGTGAATACCAAGCTGTCAGAGGTAGAAAAGTTGCGGGATGAAATTAATGAACTTTTATTACAATCAAATGACAAAATTAAGCAATTGCAGGAGACAACTGAGGGTAATGTAAATGACGGTACTGGTATTCGAGTGGTCAGGTGTATTGATGATGTTTTATTTTATGTTTTTGAAAACGATCAACACAATACTGCCATGACCAAAACAATAATAGGATATAACAGGGACAATATATTAGAGGGATATGATATTGACGTTTTGGATTATAAAGGTGACGGAGTCGGAATAGTAGAGTTAAAAATAGTTGGAAGCCTGTATGATTTTAGTATAACACGATTACTGGAGTGGGGACCCGATGAAAAAGACATAGTTTTTGGTGAAGTAATATGTGAATTTGATGAGGTGAGAAATAAAGATATACTTTTTAGCTCAGCTCTTTCAGAAGGAATGCCTTCGGAGGTTGTAAAATGGAAAGACGACAAGGGAAATGAACACTCTATTTTTATTTCATATGACGGTTACGGCTTTGGAGGCACTGTAATATGGAAGAAATGACGGATTGAAATATGTGGTCAGGAGATTTGGGATAATGAAATAAGATGGGGGGTGGAGGGGATAAGTTTTTTATATAAACATATAATATTTGATTTTGACGGTACTCTGGTTGATTCTGTTGGAGTATTGGTTGACGTATTTAACAGTATATCCGACAAATTCGGTTTTAACAAAATAAGCCAGAATGATTACAGACTTCTTAATAAAGCGTCTTTGAAGGATAAACTTAAAATATTGGGAGTTCCGATATACAGGCTGTTCCGATATACAGGCTGTTTTTTATGGGTGGACTGGATAATGAATTTTTTAGAAAGTATAAGGAATACTTAAACAATATCATTTTTTTTAACGGTATCAAAGAGTTATTGGTCCAGTTAAAAGAAATGGGATTCAGATTATCAATAATCTCCTCAAACTCAAAAGATAACATTATGTTGTTTTTGAAGATCAATAATTTTGAGGTTTTTGACGATGTTTACTCTTCAAAAGGCTTATTTGGCAAAAATTACACTATAAAAAATTATATGAGAAGGTATGGACTAAAGAATGAAGAGGTTATATACATAGGGGATGAGCTAAGGGATATAATAGCTTGCAGAAAAGCCGGAATAGATATAATGTCTGTAACATGGGGCTTTGATGATGAGGAATTGCTTAAATCAGGCAAGCCTACATATGTTGTTAGTGACTGCAAGGAGATTCTGAATATTTTCAAAGGTATATCGCAGCGGTAGCTGCAAACAATTAGTAATGCCCGCTGCGATAAGCAGAGGAACTATATCTTCTTAAAAGATTGTCAAAAAACAAACTTTTAAGAAAAATATATAAGTTGCAAAAAGAATATTACAAGAAATTATTTAGCAACTTATGAACAGAGGTATATTATTTTGCAATATATGAATCGAAAATGTAATGTATTTATTGCAAAAAATATAGTATGTACTCAGATAAAATCTATATAAATCGCGAAAATGATTTTATATTGAAAAATTTAGTTTTCGCCATATTGTATTAAGGAAATTGAAATGCGATGTAAGATCTTTATCGCATTAATATATATGGCGATAATTCCATAACATTTAAATTTACACTAAATCAAAAAAGATGTAAAAATATGTTGAAAAAGGGATGATTAAATTATATAATAGTAAAAAAGTCAATAAGGGGATGATTAACAATGAAGTGCAGTAAAAGGAAGTTGTTCTTTTTAGTAAGTGTATTTCTGATTAGCACCATCCCGGCAGTTGAAGTTTTTGCAAGTCCTGATATCTCATCGGTTTATCAAGGTCCATCAAAGTCTTATGTGTTGTTTGAAGACGGTATAGTGTATTCACTTGATAACAGTTCTGAAGAAGTTAAGAAAAAAGAGGTTCTATCATCAGTTAAACAGATTGCAGTTGGAGAAGTAAACTCAGCAGTTTTAGAAAGTGACGGATCGGTATACTCATGGAATAGAGAAGACGGGTCACTTGAAGAGGTAAAAGGCTTATCAGATGTTAAGCTCGTATCAGCAGGATGTGGTCATGTTCTTGCATTAAAGGAAGATGGAACGGTATGGGCATGGGGAGAAAATTTTGAAGGACAGCTTGGAAACAATTCTACAGAAAATTCCGATATACCTGTTCAGGCTAATAATCTTTCCAATATCAAATACATAGCAGCAGGTTTTAACCATTCAATAGCAGTGGACCGGGAAGGCAATGTTTACACATGGGGAAGCAATTACTTCGGACCGCTTGGTGATGGAAATTATGGGGGCGAAGTTTTCCAGTTTGATGAAGGCATTGACCGGAAGCTACCATATAGAGTGCCGGGAATTAATAATGTAGAAAAAGTGGCAGGCGGGTGGCAGCATACCCTTGTGCTGAAAAATGACGGTACTGTCTGGGGATGGGGCCATAATATGAGCTGCCAGCTGGGTAACGGACAGATGGACGTTGCAAGCGGTATTGTAAAGGCAAAAGACTTATCTGGCATAACTGACATATATGCATGTGGAGTGCTTTCACTTGCACTTAAAAATGACAGTACCCTGTATAGGATGGGAGAAGATTTTGAAGTTATAGAAACTGATGAGAACAATGTAAGACTTGACCCTTATGTTGTTATGACTGGTGTCAAACATGTTAGCATATACAGGGATGATTATACGGTAATAAAAAACGATCTGTCTATCTGGCAAAATACCATGGTTGATCAATATAAATCCTTCCTGAAAGAAAAGAAGTTTAAGGCTGACAGGATAAGAGTAGATGAAACAGCAGCTTTAAATAATCCGGACGTAAAGAAAAGTGAAAATGTTTTAGCTGTCAAAGAAACTGAAGCAGCTGCAGAAAAGACTCCTGTACAGAACATTGATAATAACGCCGTCACCACAGGTAAGAGCAGTAAAAAAAGTGTATGGAGTTCAATTACGGAGTCTGTCGCAAAAGGTATAGGCAGTTTCTTTAAAACTATTTCCGGCTTTTTTAATTAATTTTAAAAGGGGGCTAAAACATGAAGAGATTTATTTTGTGCGGTTTACTGACATTCCTTGTCGTGAACCTCAGTATTTGTATTGTATTTGCAAAAGATTCAGAAGACAAGTCTTTGATATATAACAATTCGGTATATCCGGAAGCAAACTACAAACCTTTCTCTGAAACTACCGCAATCACGTCTGTTAAAGATGAAGTCATATATCCTGCTACAGGAAACATGGAAATACGAAAGACCGACTTAACCCTAAAGGGAAGAAACGGAATGGATTTTGTATTGGGAAGATACTATTCCCTTTTCGGTTCAAATATTTATGAACCCTGTGTTGAATCACAAACCCAGACCGTTACGGGATGGACATACAAGGTTTCAGGCGTATGTGCCAAAACGACAACGGTATTTGATCTTACCACAGGAAGTATTGTAAGTTCTGTAACAGATAACACAGCCTATACAGACGGGTATTACGATACACTACCTGAGGCTGATGATGCGGCCGCCAGGTATAACAGCGGATACTATAATTATGACGATGAAAAAATAGATGGTAGCAGCATGTACTGGGAGACGGTGGAATTCAGCAACTTTACTACTGAATATATTAATATCCAGAACCCGGTAAATTACTATACATATACACAGAGCATTGATGGAAAGCCATTAACGGAAAAGTATTATGATATAGGAGCCGGTTGGGCTTTTGACTTACCTTACATAGAAAGAAGAAACATTAATTCGGGTGTTACGGGAAACGATTACAGCCGGGATTATCTCCATTACGGAAGTTCAGGTACATGGGAAATTACATTCGGAGCTGACGGAGGAGATTCAAATCTTAAAGATTATCCCTTGAAAGATATTGTTATCAACATTGACGGAGGCTCATACTCCAACGGACAAATGACATCAGCTTTTGTACTCACGCAGAAAAACGGTACCAAAACATATTTCGGAACCGATGGAAGACTTTTAGGCGTAAAGGACAGGTTCGGTAATGAAATCAAGTTTCAGCATACAATAAGGAACGACTACCCTGTTATAACAAAAATAATAGACAGTGTCCAGAGGGAGATAGATATAGCATATAATGCATCGGATGTTACACTCACAGTTACCGATGCTTATGATCTACAGAATGTTATGACGGTTAAATACAACAAGTCTGCCGTAACCGGACATACCGGCAAGTATTTTCTGTCTAGCGTGCAATATATCGATGTAAAACCCGGTGAGAATGTGTCGGAATACTACAACTACACATTAAGTGATGCAAGGATAGACTTTTTAAAAAAATTACCCCTTCAAGGGAGTACCAACTATTATGCCTGCCTTGACCGAATAAGATACAACTCCGATACATCCGGTGCAGAACCCGCTGAAAACTTTGAATATGAGAAGTTTACCAAAAACTGCGGTTCACAAGGTTCGATGGAGCTCTACAGAATCTCTGAGGTAAGCTATAATGACATTGACAGCTACAAAACGACAAAAGAAAACCAGTTTACTTACAATGAGGACTCTCAGAACAACATCGGCCAGTTTGACGGATATCCCAACTATGACTACAAAGAAGAAATACCTTCAGGATACAAAGTTGAGACAGGAGCCGCCAATTACTATAATACCGGTACCTATACATTCAACAACAAACTGCTGTGTACCGGCATAGAAAGCCAGGGACCAAGCCACAAAAATGAAACTTTCTATGAATACGATACTGTAAGAAACCTGGTTACAAAGGTAATTAACAAAGCATATAATTATGGAACAACTAATTATACAAAGAAAGTTGAGAACTATACCTATGATGATTACCGCAGCATGACCGGGTATTGGGATACCCAGGCAGATAGGGATGCCAATGATGAACCGGTGGATAATGAACATAAATATATCTACACCTACAACAGCACCTATAAGTATATGACATCCAAAACCTATAAAAAAGACAGCAATACAACAATACTTGAGGAATTCACACCTTCAGCCGATGATAAAAAAATAGAGTGGCATAAGATATATGAAAACGCAGCACTAAAAGAGCAGACAAACTATTATTCCTACGACTCCTACGGGAACCTGACGGAAGAAAGAAGATACCTTGACAACTGGACAGATTATGTAACTAAAAAATACGACTATTCTGATAATGTGGCTGCAAGAAACGGGCAGTTTGACGGAGCATACCTTACAAGACAGTGGTATGAAGATGTGAGGGATGCAGACGGAAACCTTGTGACAGCCAGGCAGGGCCAGAACCCTGGTGTAGTTGATGAAATATACATATATGACTGGTTTGGAAATATAGTTGAAAAGCAAAGCCCCAACGGAGGAAACAGCAAGATTACTTACTTTTATGACAAAATGGGAAGAAAAATATCCGAGGCGATGCCCGGTTTTCCTTCAAAGACCTTTGATATAAATGACGAGGATTTCAATAGAATAGAACAGGATCAGAACGGAAATCAGATAATAACCCAGTATAACAGCATGGGAAGAGCAGTATTCAAAGGTGAATACAGCACTGCCGACGGTATAGGAGAGACTTTTAATTATTGTGAATTTGATGTAAATGGAGTTCTAACAGGAGAGTACAATCAGGACAAAACATCCGTAGAGTATGAATACAACAGTGATTATACCCTGAAATCCAAGAAAGTATATGAAAGATTTACATGGTTCAATGACAGCCTTCCACCGGGAGCAGTACCGTCAGCTGTAAATGAAGACACTGCATGGGACTGGAGATACACAGACGAATCCGTTAGCACATATCACAAGTCTCCGAACTACAGCGGCATGCATGAGCACTCTTTTGACAATTCTGATATAAAAATGAAAGTTAATTCAGGAGACATAATATTTGCAGAAGTAAGGCTCTCATCCACTTATCCTGTGTCAGAGATAATGCTACAGTGGAAGGATGAAAACAATTCATGGGAGCACAGGGCATTCTGGGGCGCCGATATTATAAACCTTGGCACAAGCGATACAGAAAGCAGGCAGTGTATTGGAGGACTGCCGGATGACGGTCAGTGGGTAACGCTGAAAGTAAATGCTGAGGATGTAGGACTGGCAGGAAAAACAGTCTCAGGAATGAAGTTCACATTATATAACGGTGAAGCCGATTGGAACAGAGTAGGCATACACAGAGGAGGGACATCGAAGATTTTATCGGAAGAAAGATATGAATATGACTATTCAGCCTTAAACGGGACAGCCGTAAAGATTACAAAACAAGTATATAACAATGAAACCGGTGAGACCACAGACACTGCAGCATACATAAATAATGCCGGATTTACAATAAGGACGGAAACATACAGCGATACCGACTATGATGGTATAAAAGACAAAATATATATGAATACCTACCGGTATGATTATATAGGAAACAAAACACAGGAAAAAACAGCACGGGCTTATGATGAAGAGAATGACCAGGACCCGGAAGTATATGAGAAATGGATTGACCCTTCCACCAGCCAGCCCTATGAGTGGACAAGTAAATTCGAGTATGATTATAAAGGGAGACTTACAAATAGTTATAACATAGAAGGCGGGTGTGAATCAAAAAGCTATGATTCTATTGGGAGATTGGTAAAATTAACCGATATAAAAGGTAACAAAGTAAATCCCAAATATTCAACAACTTGTACCTATGACTCTATGGGTAGGCTTTTGAAGGTTGAGACTCCTTTTGAAGAAGTAGGAGGCACAATATATTATTCGGCTGAGAAAAGCTACTATGACAGGAACGGAAACCTTGTAAAGGCACTTCAGCAATGCAATAAGTATAACCAGGCAGAAAGCTTCAGGAGGACTGACTATGAGTACAGTGACAGAAACCTCCTACTGATGGTGACAACCTATGATTCAGGTTCTCCTGAAAACTATACCCAGTACTATTATGATAACGCAGGGAACAAACTAAGAATGTATACAGGATTATCAAGCCCGCTTACAATAACAGGACTGGATATTGTTACAGATAACGGTGACACCGATTATGCCATTACAAAATATGATTATGACAACTTAAACAGGCTTGAATCGGTAACTGATCCCCTTAATAAGGAAGAGTCATATACTTATGATAACAGCGGCAATATTATTGAAAAGACCGACAGGAAAAATAACAGCTTCAAGTTCAACTATGACGGAATGAACAGGCTTACAACGTCTTTTGTATCCTGTACCGACAGCAGCGAGAATGCTTACTATATCTACATGTACGATGGATTCGGCAACAGAATAGGTACAAGAGGGGGAACAATAGAAAACCAGACATTCAATGATATGGGATATTCAATATCCGACAGAAGTTCAAAGGAAGAAATAAAGCCGGCATTTTCATCAAGGGTTGATGTAAGAAGTGAAAGTACGGAAAACTTCGGTACATCTTCATTTGTTAAGAGGGATGACGGAAAGGTTCTTGCTGCATATACAAAGAACTTTTCAGTTATGCTTTCCACTGCGGACAGTGAAGAGGATATTTTTAATACTCCCAATGAGCTTAGGGCTAATGAAACTGTAATATATACGATGTATTCGAGTAAGGATGAAAACAAGCTGACAGAATTGCAGAAGCTTGCTAACGGCAATTACCTTTTGTATATAAATGAACACGGAGTAAAGGGTGATTCTACCAAGCCGAACAAATTAATAGTGTATGAAAGTACCGATGGAGGACAAACCTTCAGTTATAAATCTACAGTAAGAAATTTCGATATGACATCGATTACACAAAGTGTTCAAGATGATTGCGTTGTAGTAGGAAATGCAATACAACTCCCAAATGGGAGAATCGTAGTACCCTTTGGAGGTTACTCATTGCGATACTCTTACCAAGGCTGGGGTGGAGTATTTTCTGCCTACTCGGATGATAATGGAGCAACATGGTCAGTTGTAGATGTGTATACAAACACCTACATAAAGCCAACATTTGGTATTGCAAAGTTCGGAAATATGCTCGTAATGCAGTTAAATAATTACTACTTTTCAGGTTCTTCATATTTTAATTATTCTACCGACAATGGGAAAACGTGGTCAAGAATGAGCAGTAATATTACAGCAGGAAAAGGTTTGTTTTCACAGCTTTATTGGGGGGAAGGTGACGGATACTCCTATTGGGTATATAGGGAGACTTCTTTGCCAAATGAAGTTTGGATATACAGAAGAAAAGATACAGCAGTTCTGCCCGTTACCGACCAAGCCCCCTACATAAAGGGAGGTACCAGTGCGACATGGGAAGGCCCATTAAACACAAGTGCACTGCCAATCAGTATTACAAATCTGATTGTTACAGATGAGGGAAGCATAGCTTTGACTGGAAGGTATTCATATTTAACATACAACAGGTCCTGCATAATACAGGGAAGCAGGAAGATTAAAAGGACAAGTGAGTATAACGCACACGGCTTGATTACAGCGGAACTGATACTCAACATTGCAGGACTTTCTATAGATAGTGTCCTGTATGCATACGATAATATGGACAGGCTGGAGTATGTAAAAGATAGCGGACAGGAGGTAGCCCATTATACGTATGATGACAACGGAAACAGATTGGGATTAACATACAGCAATGGTAATTCAGCAACCTACACATACAACCTCGCAAACAAGCTGGTGTCTTTATCAAATTATGATGACGGGAATTTGATTTCACAGTATACCTACACATACAATCTGGACGGCAATATAGAGAGCAAAACCGACTCAAACGGAACAACCTATTATGAATATGACGGTCTTGGCAGGTTATATAGTGTAACAGAACAGAATGGAACTTTAACCACATATTCTTTTGACGATTATAACAACAGAAGTTATAAAACAGCAGTAAGCGGGCAGACAACAACTGTGGTAAGCTACAGCTATAATGCCGGATGCAGGCTGTTGAGTGAGACTACAACTGTTAACGGGACACCTGCATCTACAGTAAATTACCAGTATGATGACAATGGAAATATGACATCCGACGGCACAAAAACATATAAGTATGACGGATTTAACCAGCTGATAGAGGTACAGGCAGGAGTATCCAAATACTTATACAGCTATAACGGAGACGGCATTAGGACTTCAAAGGTAATAGACGGTACAGCAACAAATTTCATAAATAAAGGAGGGAACGTAGCCTTTGAGCTTGACAGTAACGGTGATACTCAAAGAAAGAATATATGGGGCATAAACCTGATAGCATCAGATTTTAACAGTATAAGAAGGTTCTATCTTTATAACGGGCATGGTGATGTAGAGCAATTGACAGATACAACGGGAGGTGTTATAAAGGTTTATGACTATGATGAATTCGGTAATGAAAGGAACATAGATGTACACGATACTAATCCCTTCAGGTATTGTGCCGAGTATTGGGATAAGGAAACTGGAACGATTTACTTAAGGGCTAGGTATTATAATCCGGGCATAGGTGTGTTTATTACTGAGGATAGTTTTAGAGGTTATGGAGATGATCCACTAAGTTTAAATTACTACCTATACTGTAAAGCTGATCCTGTAAATAGAATTGATCCAACTGGATTTGATAGTTGGGTATTTTATAGTGGGGATGTTGGAGATCCAAATAGGTTTAGAAAAGGAGCAAAGGAAGAAGGAGAGAGATTACAAGGACAATATAAATACAAAAATAAAGATCAAATTCACCTTATACCAATAAATACGCCAGCACAGTTTAAAGAGGCGTGGAAACAAATGACAGAAAGCGGACTAGTTATAGATGAAGTATCACTTTTCTTTCATGGCGGAGCTGACTACTTAGAGATTAGAGATCCAGAAACAGATAGATGGGCATATATTAAAGTTGATGAACCGACTAAGGATACTGATGTTTGGATACGCGATTTAGCTCAAGCCAATATACCCACTCTGAATTTATTAGCTTGTAATGGAGGAAATATTGACTATAAAAATAATGTAGCTACGACTTTTCTTAATTCCCAGAAAGGTATATCTCAAGTTAAAGCTTATGATGGGTATCTTCGATTGGGCTCAGTGATAGGTTATTATTACTTTACGGTAGATCACCTTGGTAAATATAAATCTGACGGTCCAGGTGGATACTTTAACGGCAAAAGTAGGAAGCCGGTGGGGAGATTATTATATACTAGAAATGACTATGGCAAAATAAAATATGAAAAGATACAAAGTTATATTCCTTTATGGTGGTGATAATATTATGAAAAATACTACATTTCAGAAACTATTGGTTTTCATTTTTATTATTTTAATTTCTATACTACTTATATTGTTTAAAGATAAAGTAAGCATAAAATCATTTTATGTACCTCAAAAATTGGTAACGGATAATAAAGTTACTTTAATTCCTAGGAGTGTTAGGTCTGGAATTCTTCTAGCATTAGACAATAATAATAAAATGTACAAATGGAATATAAGCAATATAAATAGCGATATTGTAACTCCTTTTAAGGTTGAAAGTGCAGAAAATATAGTTAAAATTGTTTGTGGGGAAACATACTTTCTTATTCTAAAAGCAGATGGTACTGTTTGGTCTTGTGGAGAAAATAATTATGGTCAACTAGGTAACGGTTCTAATGTTGATAGTGAAGAATTAATATTAGTTAAAAACTTAAGAGATATTATTTCTATTTCTGTAGGGGGATCACATAGTATGGCTGTAGATAAAAGTGGTTATGTATGGAGTTGGGGAAATAATGAATATGGACAACTAGGTGATGGAACCAACATTAATAGAACAATACCTGTAAGAGTGAGCACTATAAGTAACATTAAAGAGATTTCTTTAGGGGAAAAGCACTCTATGGCATTAGAGAATAATGGTACTGTTTGGGTTTGGGGGAATAACCGATATGGTCAGCTAGGTATTGATGGAGTTGAAAGCACAAATATACCCTACAGAATAGAAATTCTAAAGGGTATTATTGATATTGCAGCAGGAACAACTCATTCTGTAGCATTAAAACAAAATAGGACAATTTGGTCCTGGGGAAATAATCCATATGGACAGCTAGGTTATGGAAATATTAATGAGACCTATGAGCCTAACGAGGTCAATGGTATAGATGGAATTACGGAAATATATTGTGGGCATAATCATACCCTAGTGTTGAGGCAAAATGGTGAGATTTGGGGGTGGGGACGTAATTATGGTCAGTTAGGATTAAGTGATTATCCTAGAAATATTACTAGGCCAATAAGAATAGAAGGAATCAAAGATGTAGTTAGAATTGCAGGAGGAGATTTTAAAACGTTTGTCTTGAAAAAGGATGGGACATTATGGAATATAAGCAGGAGTTCAAAAGTAACTAATAAAATTGAATTCAAAAATAGTAACCCGTAGCCCACCCTTAATGCTGTTAGATATTTCTATTTATCCTGGAATAGGCATTATAAAGCCGGAAAAGACATTAAAAGAAAAAGGAAGGGGCTATAATGCCCCTGTTTTTCGTTTAACGTAATTGTAGGAAGTAAAAACAAGCTACTTGAATACAATTTGTTTAAGCCGCTTGAAAATACCGCCTTTATTTCTCTCACGCCACATTCCTATTGATCGGTCGACATTTTCAAAGTGCTTATCCAGCTTTCCTTCAAGCTTTCTTATATTGTTGTCAAGGCATGCGCCAAGTTCAAGCTTGGTTTTGCTGATTTCGTTACTCAGATGCTCTCTTGTAAAGTCGGGGACGGTTCTTTACTTTGCATATGTAGTGGATTTACCACCCCAAAAATAGAAATGATTGCTTTGGTAATGGCTCTAGTGTCTAAATTGTCTCAATTTTTGAGAATAATAATTTGTATACTTAATAAGAGTCAAATAAAATGGAAAAGAAATATACTACAACTATGATGCAAACGGACTGAGGCGCAGTAAAATTGTTGATGGTGTGACAGCCACAAGCATACGGGACGTAACGGAACAGTATAATA
>CAYPCH010000089.1:0-9543 GCA_964409165.1 uncultured Oscillospiraceae bacterium
ACTTGTGAGCAACCAGAGCCTCAAAATACTATAAGTGGGAAAGTTGAGTTTATAAGTATACTAATCACTATCTTCAAATCTTGTGTTCAAACTTTTTAATTTCCTATAAAATATGAACGATAGAATTGCCGCAAACACTGCAATAACAACAGCTATTACCGTTAATATCCTTTCAATTGAAAAAGGCCAACCATCCTGAAGCTTAAAATTGACAGTATACGTTGTGACTATGGAGCCATCTTCTGATTTAACCTTTATAAGAGCCTTTCCCGGTATTCCATTTGCAGGAATAATTTCTAAAGATGTATTTTCATCTGATGGAACTGCTGTTATCTCCGGCATAGTGTTTCCTTCCGGAAGAATAACCTCATAAGAAGAGATATTGGGTAAAAATGAAGGCGATAATATACCTTCAGACAATGACAGCGAGCCTAATAAGACCGACTTTCCTCTTGCAACCATCAGATTCAGCTCATATTCAGAAGTCATGTTGCCATCGGGAGAATTTAATCTTATTCTTGCAGTACCTGGCAAAGATTCCGGCGTTGAGATATAAACCGTACTGCCCTCACCCTGTGAATTGGCACTTATTACAGGAACTGCCATTGTGCCTCCCGGTAGTACTATTATATAACTTTTCTGTTTTGGCGAAAACCCAATCAGTTTGTCTCCGTTTATATATATTTCTCTAAGAGTTACCTCCTGCTCTGTCCCGATATGTGAAACATACAACTGTTCTTCAGAAGCAAAACCACTATCATCTACGCTTTCTTCTACACTCCCACTGCATAAAACAGGTTCCGATATCAGGTAGGATGCTTTGTCCGCTGCAATACCATCAATATCAATTTTCCTTGCCTTAGAATGTCCAATAACCTTATAATAACCTTGGTACGAATACGAGGCAATATAAACAAAAGCAGAACAACTCCCAGTAAATTTGCGTGCCATCTCAGGCTTGCCGAAATCTACCGTGCAGAAAGTATCGCTTGTTGTAATGCAGTAATTATTATTTTCGCTGTTTCCAAAATAAATACCGTCACTATCGTTTATATATACTACATAGCCGTCTGCTCCTTCAATCTGCGACCATTCGAACCTAAAAACATCTCCGTCTTCCTTTGAAATATCAAGCGATATGTTGTCTAGAGAAGTCAATGAAGGTTTGACGTCAAATTGCTGAACATCCGTTTTTATATTACCGTTTTTATTCACTGTAATATGGGCAGTATAATCTCTTCCGTATCCAAGATCCATCATTTTTGTGTTTAATGTAAAATATGGCAGTTCATCAGAATACCCGTTTTCCAGTTTTGTAAATTCATTTAAATAAAAATTTTCCTTTATAAGTTTGTTTTGTTTGTCATATATTTTCACCGATACTCTTACATTTTGCAACTCATTGAGTGTTTTACCCTTTATAGTCGTATCGAACTTGACTGGTACAGTCCCGTACAAGGTGTCTTCATATGTGCCCGAAACCGTATATATATCAACCAACATATCCGCATAAGACGCTATAGCGTTGGAACTTTCTAATACAATCACAATCACTGCAATAAATACAATGCGTAAAAAGTGTACAGGTTTAACCAATACATCATCCCCCTCACAGACTACGTGTACTAATTATATTATGTAGTGCGTAAAATGTCAAAACAGGTCAAGTACATTAAGTACATTAAGTTAATAAAAATTTCGCCAGCATATAGACAATCGAACATATGTTTGGTATAATTGTTTTAATAAAATATCTAATAAGAAGGTGGATTAAGTGAATAAATTAACATTAATGGGCAGGTTGACACAAGACCCGGAAATAAGACATACTACAACCGGAAAAGCAGTATGCAAATTTAGAATCGCGGTAAACAGGCGTTTTGCAAAGCAGGATGACCTCGAACAGGCAGATTTTTTCCCTGTGATCGCTTGGGAAAAGACAGGAGAATTCTGTAGCAATTATTTCCGCAAAGGTCAACAGGTAGCAGTCATTGGAAGAATACAGAACCGCTCCTGGGATGATTCTAATGGTAATAAACGCATAATAACCGAAGTAATAGCCGAAGAAGTATTCTTTGCAGACAGTAAAAAAGACAGCAATTTAATCGAAACAGCACAGTCACAGTCCAGTAATTATGAATCTTATCCGGCTGAAGATGCTTATGAACTTCCTTTTTAGCGTAACATAATGATGACAAGGGGGGCAAAATCGTGGTTGCATCATTATACAATCGTATTATAAAAGAAGAAGGTATTCTTGAGGGCAGAAAAGAGGGAGAAAGAAGTAAGGCAATAGAAGTAGTAAAAAACATGCTCAGAGAAGGTCTTGACACCCGTGTAATAGTCAGAGTTACAGGCGTTAGGAGGAATGAAATTGAAGAAATCAGGCATAAGTATGAAAGACAGGTGTTGTAGACCTGTCTTTCATACTTATGCCTCTTGGAGTAAAATGAGAGAGGCAAATTTTGTGCCCTTGATGGGCACGAAATTTTATTTTAAGCCTCTTATATATTTTAAAATCCAACTCATCAATTGTTCTTATGGTCATGACAGACCATGTCAATAACTATTGCTAAAGCCAGTATTGTCAATTGTTCGTTGCCTTCATCTATATCCACACCATAGGTATCAGTAAAAGAGAAAAACTTTTTTGACACATGACCAACATTTAGTCCATCTTTGTATATATTGAAATCGTATGCAAAAAAATCTCCATCAACCAAATATTGCCCATCATTGCTTGTTATATCAAAATTGTTTTTGAGTAAAGAAAACTTCTTCTTCACATTTGCCGTAAATCCACCAGCCACGTAGATATTATACTCTGGCATAAGCCTAAAAAGTTTCTGCTCAATGTAGCAGACCTCGTTTTCTTGAAGGTCGTATATTCTGAGCTTCTTACCAAAAGAAAAAATTTGACTTTTCACCATAAAGATATCGTTCTCATATTCATCCTTAATTGTGAACTTGTCACCAATAGAAAATATTTTTTGCCTTACGACATACCTCATAAAATCACTCCTTACCTTTCTCTTTTTCTTTTTTTCTCAAGAATCTTTGAAATATTACTGTCCTCACCTTCTATATTAAAGCTTTCAGCTTTCGCTTCCTGTTTTGTAGCTTTACTTTCACTAATCTTTCTTTCATTAGCTTCTGCAACTTTTCTTTCCTTTTTACCATCTTGCATTTTCTTTTCATGCTTCAACTTTGAAAGAGCAGGTTTAATAACACTTTTGTTAAACTCCGCTCCTTTTTCGCCCACTCTTGTAAACAGTGCTTCCACTTTACCAAAAGGTATACTAAGCCTCCGCAGTGCTATATCAAACATAAGCAGTATAATGATCAGTATTAGAAGTAAATTGGTCATATCACTTATACTTACGGTCGGTGGCAACTTTCCTGTAAAAATCTCACCGCTGTTTTTTATTATCCTTCCACCGCTTTCATATGCAAGCCTTTCAAAAAATGCTACTGCATCATTATCTGTTACATTGTATTCGGGGGAATATGGTATTACTATCCCGGAGCTTATTGTCCTGATCGTCTCGCCATTGTCGTTTATACTTATATTTGCAATGTATACCCCCGTCTCATCCGAAGAAAAACTTCCCCTGTAAACCCCGGGAGAAATAGGTTCAAGGCTTGTGATTTGCTCCTTGCCTGAAGGATCTACAATTACAGCTTCTACCTTTTCGCCTGCTATCGCCTCTTCTGGTGGAAGTTTAAGTTCTACGGTTCCCTTACCGGAAGATATCCCACCGCTTATGCTATAGTCATCCTTCACCTTCTTCTGGAGAAGCCATGACATTAAATTTTTCCAAAATGTTGGTGACTGATCCCATGCCATCCACTTTGATGTCCACATTCCTTTTGCGTCGGAGGTCCATGCAGCCGTTCTGCCTAAACCATACTGCCAAGTTGCCAGAACAGGTTCGTCCTCATCACTTGTAAAAATCAGTCTTGCCGTTCCCTTTGGTGTTGTGCTTACATATCCGTCAAGCTGGGGTATGGCCTTTATGTCGTTCAGTATAGGCGAGTAGCTGTTCAGTTTTGGTGTGAATGTTCTGTCGTTTAAATACTTCTTACCAGCAAGGAAAGTCTCTTTTGCGAATATTTTCGGTATATCGGTAAACTCGTCGGTAAGATAAAATCTACCCTGTCCTCTGTCAGCAAGGTATTTTAAAAGTCTTGTGTCCGCACCACTTCCAACCGCAACGGTAGAAAGCGTAATTCCTTCACTGTTTATATCATTTATAAGCGGCTCATAGCCACTGCTCTCTGCCTGTCCGTCAGTCAGAAGTATTATGTGCTTTAGCTTTGTATCAGTATCCTTCAGCGATTTATAAGCCTCCTGCAACGGACCTAATATACTGGTTCCTCCACTGGCTCTTATTGTTCCTATGGCATCCTGCACAGCCTTCAAATTGTCAAGTTTTTGAGTCTTGACTACCCATTTTAGTGCACCATCGAAGGCAATAACACCTATCATATCATCCTTTTCCAATACTTCTGTAGCACGTATTGCTGCCTCTTTTGCGAGCTCCACCTTGGAAATGCCATATTGCCCGGAAGACATACTCGACGACTTGTCAATCACCAGTAAAAGCCCAAGGTTCGGGTCCTCCTCTTTTGATTTTATATCCATATTTACAGGGAGAACCTTTTCCAGTACAGTTTTATAATAGCCTCCCGGTGCATAGCTCTCACCTCCGCCTGTGACAAGAAGACCTTTTCCCAAATGTTTTATGCATATATCCAGATTGTCTAAAAACCTGTCGTCAAACCTTTCTGCAGATACATTGGATATTATGAAACCATCATATTTCTGGATTTCTTCAATCACAATCGGCAGACTATCAGGTCTGCTGACGGTTACAATCACTTCTCCTTCCATGATCCTTGCAATCTCCGTTGCACCTTCATCCTCATCTTGTATGATAAGTATCCGTGCTGTATCTTCTATATAGCTGAATGCAGACATCCTGTTATTCTGGGAAAGAGAGTCCGCATACGGCTCAATTTCGGCTGAATAGGTTACCACACCACCTTTTTGGGCGGTATCGGAAAAAACAAAATTGTTCTCCCCCTTCTGTATTTCCACCTCTTCTTGCGACGTAAGTTCCCGATCTCTATAAAGCTTTAGCTTGGCTCTGGTCTTTACGCTGCTTTCAATCTTAACTGAAACCTCAAATTTTTCATTCATCCTCAATGTCTCGGGAACTTTAATGTCTTTAATCTGCACCTCATCCTGTTTCTCATTCACAATAGGGAAAATATCCAGGCTAATCCCCTGTTCCTTTAATGTTTTCGCCCCTTTAAGCGCATCCCCCGCATTCTGCTGTCCATCACTTACAAGAACAATCCTTTTCCTGTCACTGGAAGGTATAAGGGATGCCGCGTACTGCAAAGCCTGTTCAATATTTGTGAACCTGCCGTTTATTTTGGTCTGCAAAGCAGTAAATATAGGTTCCCTTGTAGGAGTAAATTCAACCTGCGAGTTGGCGCCAAAATTCACCACCGCTACCTTGTCTGAATACTTTTTGCTCTTTACCGCCTCTTTTATAAATCCCTCCATAACTGATTCAGACTTGATGTTGCTGTCTGACCCGTCTACAACAAATACTGTGGTGATGCTGTCAGAAGTTTTCTTCATACCAAAGCCTGCCAAACAAAGAACTATAAGCACAAAAACAACTGCACGCAGAGTTGTTATTGTCCTTCTTCTCCATGTACCAAGCCTTTGAAGGCGCCGCGATGTATATATTATAAATGCCACAAGTACCGGTATTAATGCTAATAATAAAGGATAATCAAAGCTAAATGCCATTTGTATAAACCCACCATTCTATTAATAAAAGCGCAAGTATTACCCACAGGAATATCCACTGTAGGTTCATCCCTGTGTTTACAGGTTTCACTTCTTCTGTCCCGCCAGATGCGTCATTTCCGCTGTCTTTAATTTCGCTTTTCATAAGATCCGATTCCTGCTCGGCCGGGACATTAACGGTAAAATGGAAACTGCTTTCACTCTCTGCCATCTTCTGATTGAGAGTGTAAATTCCTACTTCGTCCGTATCATAAAACAACGATGCAGGAAATGGAGGAGCAACCTTTATACTCCTTCCCGATGGGGTTGTAATAAATGCCTCTTGTGCCTTTGGGTCAAGATTAAAGTTCAACGCTTCCCCCGGATAGACACTCTCAATGTTTTTAATGGTCGAAGGAAGCAACCACTCAAGGGCATTTGTCATCAATATGGGAAATGCCGGAGTAAGAGGAATATCTGTGTTATGCACATCAAAACCAAAAACAAGAACCCTTCTTTTTTCATATTGTCCTGAAAACGCTCCGGTTCCCTCTTTAAATCTTAATATTTCCTTGCCCCATTTGGGAGTCTTTATTATTCTTGTTTTCCCTATGGAAAAATCATAACTACTGATATACCTGAATATTTCCTCATCAAGGGTTTCAACCACGGGATTTTTAACTTCTCCCTCCATCTCAAAAAGGTCATTCTGAGTTGGAGCCAAAATCATTATATTACCATCTTGTGGAAGTTTTTCAGGAATAAAACCATCCAGAATATAAAGGTTATACCCTTTGAGACTTTCTGTATCGTCATAGCCTGTTTTATAAAGTTCTATGCCGCTTGAAATAGACACTGCCTTCTCAATAAACACATTCCTCTCGGTAACAAGAAGGACTTTGCTGGAGTTAGAGGGATTAACAGCGTTCCATGCCGTATTGTCAAGGCTTAAAGAGTCTTTCCTATCAATCCTTACTTCTAAAAGCTTAATATCTTCCGGAATATTGTTCCAATAGACATTCGAAATATCTCCTTTTTTTATGTCCACGTTTTTGGCATCAAAAACCCTTCCGTCTACATACAGGCTTACAGGCACTTTTTCGTCACCTGCACTGTAATTTGCTATTCTGCTTAGAACAGCAAAACCGTTTTCTGTACGTGTATGGGAAAGAAGAACTATGGCAAAATTCTCTCCGCTATTGGATATCTTAGAGAAATTCATATTGACTCCAGGAATGCTAAAATCGGTATCAGAAAAGACAACCACCTCTGTATCAGAATTTTGTCGGGCAATAGATGAAATAAGGCTCCTCGCATCATCTATATTAGATATGCCATTGGTAACCTTAAGGTTTGTAAGCTTCTGCAAAAGGCTGTTTTTATCGTCGCTTATATTTTCCAATATAACGGCATTTCTGCCCATGCTTATGAGCGTAACCTTGGTTCCGGGCTTAAGATTGCTTATATACTCTTGCGCCCTGCTCTTTGCCTCTTCAAACCTGCTTTTTCCCACATCATCCGCCTGCATGCTCAAAGAGGTGTCTATAGCCACAATGACACTTCCTTTTTCTCCTCCCACAGCATTTAGGAAAGGTCTTGACATCGCCAGAGCAAGGAATATTATCGCCAGTATCTGAAGCATCATTAAAATATTCTTCTTAAGCTTCTGCCAAGGAGCATTAGCTTCTAAGTCCCTTAAAACCTCTTCCCACAGGAAAAGACTTGAAACCGTATAATCTTGGTGCCGTTGCTTCAAAAGATAAAGTATGATAATCACCGGAATCAAAACCAAAGCTGATAACCCCCAGGGCGTATAAAATGTCATACCCCGTTCACCACCATTTTTATCATATGCTCAACCGGAATGTCAGTCTCCGCCTTTATATAATGTACACCGTACTTTACGCACGTCTTCTCTGTTTGTGCCAGAAATCTGCCCAAAATCCTATTATATGCTTTCAAAAGTAACGCTGAGGCAGTTACATCCTTAAACTCACCTGTTTCGGAATCTATAAGTCTCAGGCTTTCGCTCACATCTGGGTTTATTTCCTGTGGAGAGAGCACATGGCATATATATATATCCTGTTTTCTATACTTAAGATAACTTATCATGTCATCAAGGTTTCCTTTTGAAAAAAGATCAGATATTATTATGGATATTCCTTTTCCTGTTTTAAGGTTGAATTTTGAGATTGTATCATATATATCGGTAACACCGTTGTATTCAAGGTCTTCCATCAGATTGAGCACTTCGCTGAAGGAATTCTTACCCCTTAAAGATGACTTTATTAAATCAACCTTGCTGTTTAAAGCCACAAGCGATACCCTGTCATAGTTTGAAAGGCTTATATAGCTTAATGCAGCAGCAAGCCGCCTGGATGCTATGCTCTTATTGGGCTCCCCCCAATCCATCGACTTACTGGTGTCTAAAAATATATGAACAGGCGCCTCCCTCTCTTCCATAAATAGCTTTATGAAAAGCTTTTCAAACCTTCCATAGGCATTCCAGTCTATCCTTTTAAAATCATCTCCAATAGAGTACTCCCTATAGTCAGAAAACTCAACAGAGCTACCCTTTGCCTTTGATTTTCTATTGCCTGACGAACCATCAGCAAGAGTCATTCTGGACGATATCACAAGCTGCTCAAGTTTTTTTAAAAAATCACTGTCGAATAACTGACCTCTCAATTCGCTGTATCCCCTTTATATATTTCACCGCTTAGTTATAATTTCTTTTATCATATTGTCGGTGGTTATTCCTTCCGACAGCCCTTCAAAGTTCAAGAAAAACCTGTGCCTTAAAGCGGGATATGCCACATAGTTTATATCCTCAAAAGCTACATTGTATCTTCCTTCCAGCACAGCGCGAATTTTTGCAGTTGATATTATAGCCTGTGCACCTCTAGGACTCGCACCAAAACGTATAAACTTTTTCGCACTTGCCGGTGCATACTCACTTTCCGGATGGGTTGCCATAACCAGCTTTATGGCATACTCAATAACAGGTTTTGCTACAGGAATTTCACGGGAGATATTTTTTATCGCCAGAATCTCCTGTCCGGATGTAACCTGACTGAGTTTTTCATCCTCCTTGAATGTTGTCATTGTAACAATTTCTATGAGCTCTCCTAATGATGGAAAAGGGACATTCAGCTTAAATAAGAATCTATCCATTTGAGCCTCGGGAAGAGGATATGTGCCTTCCATTTCAATAGGATTCTGTGTAGCCAGTACAAAAAATGGTTGCGGCAGGTTGTACGTCGTATTTCCCACCGTTACTGTCTTTTCCTGCATTGCTTCTAAAAGAGCACTCTGTGTTTTGGGAGTTGCTCTGTTTATTTCGTCAGCGAGCACTATGTTACTGAATATGGGGCCAGCCTGGAATTTGAAGTTTCCGCTTCCTTCCTCAGACTTTGTAATGATATTTGTACCTACAACATCGGCAGGCATGAGGTCTGGAGTGAATTGTATCCTGGAAAACTGAAGGCCAAGAACCTGCCCGAGCGTCTTTACAAGTCTGGTCTTACCAAGGCCTGGAACTCCTTCCAAAAGAACATTGCCTCCTGCAAGTATTGAAATCAAAACCTGTCTTATAAGCTCCTTCTGCCCGACCATGTGCTTTCCAACTTCATTTTCGATTTTCGCCACCGTATCTATAACATTCTTAACATCTGTTCCATTGACCTCCATAACTTGCCTCCCGGTTCTTAATTTTAGTCTATATTTTGTATTTATAT
>CAYPCH010000089.1:9643-15951 GCA_964409165.1 uncultured Oscillospiraceae bacterium
TATTTAGTCTCTATATTTTGTCTCTATTCGAGGTGTTGTCGTTATTCGAGCGACGAGAAATAATCTCTTACAATATCCTTCATTCCCGGAGGAATTGGAGCCTCTCCAAGTCCGGTCATAGCCTCATCCCTGTACTCTTCAAACACCTCGTTATAGGGTAAGCTTTTACCCTCTCCATACAGAATGCTACCTCCCTCCGACCATTGGCTCTGTCCTGAATCATTTTTCTGACCGTGAACCTGAGATGCCTGCGTGTCTCCTCCAAGTCTTTCGGGTACATGTATCTTTTCGTAATCCGCTGTCTTTTTCCCACCAAGTACTCTATGACCTCCAGCTGACTCTTGACCGCTGTATCCATCATCCCGGTTGGAAATACCGGTTCCCACACCACTGCCTCCCGAACCGCCAGAACTCCCTTGTCCGCCGCCCTTACCTTGACCCTGACCATTCATACCGCCCTGCTCACCCTGGTTACCTTGACCTCCCTGGTTCTGACCGTTTCCCTGCTGTGGTGTTCCAATAATAATTGGTAGGAATACAAAAGCTTGATTTCCACTTCCCTGCTGTCCTCCATTTTCATCTCCATTATTGTCTCCGGTTCCCTGACTATTTGAAGCTTGAGCGCCCCCGGGTGAAAACGGAAGATTATTGCCCGCACTTTTTGAAATCTGATTTCTTGCATTATCTAGAGAATGCATCATTTGATTGAGAGCCTGAACAGCTGATGCAGAAGCATTCCGGCTATTACTTTCCATCTTTGTCAATGTGCCCGAAAGTGCCTGCAGCCTATCATTCAAAGAACTTAAGTCCCCCGATTTTATCATATCGGATAAATCCGCCAGGTTTTCCTTAAGCTCTTCAACTGAAGAATTGTCTGAAGCTTCTTCGAGTGCTTTTGCCAGCTCGCTTTTATCCTCTTGCTCTGCACTTCTTAGCTTATCCGAAAGTTCCTTTAATTTATCTTCAATTTCCTGAGAGTTTCCGTCCTTTAAAGCCTCTCCAAGCTCTTTTGACAAAGTATTCTGAGAAAGCTTCTCCGAGAGTTCTCTAAGTTCCTTGTCCATATCTAAAGGCTTAAGCTCTTCGAGCTCATTTCTTGCCTTTGAAAGAGCTTTCAACGCATCTTCTTCATTTTTGGATTTTCGTAATTCTTTTAACAATTTATCAACTTCTTTATTTATTTCCTTTAACTTTTCGCTTGATATCTTACTGTCTTCCATAAGTTTCTTACGGTCCGAATCAAGCTTTTCTGCCTGCTTTTTAGTCTCATTCAGTACATTTTCTGCAATATGTGCCCTCTCTTTTGCCCCTGTGGGAATAATCAAATTTACAGCAACCATAACAAAAAGAATAACTGCTGCAAGCCCCCTGTAATATGGTATTCTTATGGGATAAAGTTTTTTAAAATTTACACTTTGGGCAGATTTAACAGCATCATGCCTTTGCATTCTAGCCAAAGGAGAATCCTCGTCTTTTAACTGAAGTGCCGTGACAAGTCTTTCCTTCAGTCCTAATGAATCCGCAGTTTCAATCGTCTTCTGAGTGCCCGGTCTGATAAATAATATTATCAGAAAAGACAGCAAAACAAATACTCCATATATGGCAGTCAATTTGTTTATCAGAAACGGAACCGGTATAAATAACGCTGCAAAGGATAGAATAAAAGAAAATATCCCTGCTGCTATTAAGTTATATGCAATACATATAAAAGCATTATTAACCCGCATTCTTCTCTTTAAAGGCTTAAGTACTTTATAAATGTCCTTGATATACATAGAAACCACCTACTTCTTACACATAATAAAGATTACTCCATTATTACACTATTACACTTTCATATCACTTTACAATTCATCGCATCATTTTACAGGTCTGATTTTCCATGCACTTAGAACTATCAGAACCACTGACAAAATAATGTTAAACGCGCTATTTATTATCCATGACTTTACAACAACTTTGTCCATTCCTCCATTTGCAATCTCTACAAAAACTTCAAAGAACGAACTGTTTGATGCAGTCCCCTCAATCACAGAACCAAACCCGAAAAAAGGATTTGAAAACAAAAACCCGGCTATTTGTGCATATGAAGGATCAATATCCCAGCGCGAAAACAATGCCCATAAAAACATAATAATAACCGTGCCTGCTGAAAACACCAGAATAGTTATATATGTCACTATTATTGAAACAATGGTCTTCTTAAACACTGCGGAATAAAACGTGCCCAAGCTTCCCAGCATGAAAGCCGTCGCAATATAGAAGAAAAACAGCAGTAATATATCGGTGAACTTGACTCCACCATATAGAAGTACAATGCTCATAATGGGCAAAGACGCCGTAATCAAAAGCAATATGTGAGCAATAGACACAAATATTTTGCCTATGACTATTTTATACGTCGAAAAGCTGGTGCACAGAAGAAGGTCCAACGTTTGTCTCTCCCTTTCTCCGCTTATGGCTCCTCCGGTCATTGCAGGGGTTATAAAAAGTAGCATCAGCAGTTGAAAAAATGCCAGCGTATTGAATGCGTCCATAGCTACTCTCGGATTAAAATCACTGTATCCGTAACCATACAACAACTGGTCATTGTACAAAAAATACAGAAAGAAAACCAAAAGCAAAAATCCCAGGTACACACACACCAGCGTAGGGGCTTTCCAACCCCTCATCTTTGTCTTAAGTTCTTTTTCAATTACCGGATTTATCGTCATTTTTATCATCTCCTCCTGTTACCAATTGCATAAACGCAGACTCCAAATTCTTATCGGTTTCGGTAAAGGATACTACCGGTATTCCGTTACCTATAGCCAGCTTTAGAATCTCAGCCATTGTCTCCTTTGTCCCCTGGAAATCTGCATCAATATAGTCATTGTGAACATTTACGGCTCCAACCAAAGGTTGCTCCTTCAAAAGCTTCACCGCCGGTTCCATATCCCCTAAAACCTTCATCCTCAAAGTCTTTTTATGGAACACTTTTTGCATTATATCTTCGACAGTTCCACTCACAGACATTTTACCATGCTCAATAATACCAATGGATGTACAGAGTTCTGCGAGCTCAGGAAGTATATGAGAGCTTATAAGTATTGTTTTTCCCATATCCCGGAGCTCCTTTAAAACCTCTTTAACTTCCACTCTCGCCCTAGGGTCAAGACCAGATGCGGGCTCATCAAGTATAAGAAGCTCAGGGTCATGTATAAGGCTTCTTGCCAGACACAACCTCTGTTTCATTCCCCTTGAAAGGCTGTCAACATAAACTTCTTTCTTATTTGTAAGATTCACAAGCTCTAAGAGCTGTTCGGTAATTTTCTGCCTGTCACTTCTTTCTATTCCATATACACCTGCATAAAAATGCATGTATTCCGTAACCTTAAGATCATCATAAACCCCGAAAAAGTCCGGCATATAACCTATTTTCGTCTTGTAGGATATATTATTCCGGCTTGTATCCATTCCACCTACAGTTACTCTGCCGGATGTGGGATTTAAAAGTCCTGCAACAATTCTCATTGTTGTTGTCTTCCCGGCTCCATTAGCACCAACAAAACCATATATATGACCTTTTCCAATTTTCAGCGAAAGATTGTCTACTGCTCTGAATTTACCATAATTCTTTACAAGATTCTCAATAACCAGCATTATTCCATCACCCCGCTTATTTGTATCTCTGGCAATACTAATGTCTCTCCGGAGCTGTAAGCTTCACTTAAGTTTACACTGGCTTTAACCCTTATTTCATTCATGTTATCTATATAAAAATCAAACCTTCTTTCAGGTCGGAATGTTTCCGGAAACTCCTCCCACTCGCTAGTAGCATTATTATAGATATATAATCTGATATTGTTCCTAAATACCGACCAGGCAATCTCAAAATCGTCAACTTTTATGTTTTCAGGTAACATAAACTTACAATATACTTCGGTATCTTTATAAACACTGATCATTTCGCCGTAACGTCCCTCAAAAGAAACTCCCTCACCACCTTCGAACACTGCACTTATCATACCATAGGGAAATACAATGCTCTTACCTTTTTCAAAGTCTATATCCTCGGTATATATAATATTCATATTATAACTTTCAGGCCTTTTATCATTTATTTTAATACCATAATCAATATCATCATAATTTATAGCATAAAGACCAATTTGAGAATCTACTGAGAATCCCTGTCCTATAGGCCTATTAATAGAATAATCGCCTCTTCCCACAAACACTTCTTCGATGGCCTGCCTTTTCCTCATATCCTCCTGCCAGCCTTTTGGAAGAGCGTTGCCGCTATGCCTGTATGCATAATCATACCTGCTATTTATAAAATCATTAAAGCCTTTCATAACCTTTAATGTGTCATTAATGCTCACCTCGATTCTTTTCCCCTTTTCCCATGGATTAATATCTCCAATGTCTATAAATCTATCACCTATACAAATAAAGGCTTCTTCAAGATTAAATGCGGTATTGTTATCAATAAGGATAGAGAATCTATTATTGCTTATATCGACTGTTACCAAAATTTTCCCTTCAAAATCCACCTTTTTGCTTGCATTAATAGGCACCGACTGCCACATGCCGACATTGTACTGCTCATGTATCATAGGATCACCCATAATCAGTTTTGAAGCAACTACAGCATTTTCGTAATCATTAGAGTTGTAGCTATCTACATAGTAAATATCCTGCTCCGGATTAACACTAACATCGCCGGAAGCGGAATACTCCATTATCATGTTGCTACGCCGATTATTAAACGCCCCCATGTATGTGTCTATAGTTGCTTCACTTTTATCTATATCCAGGTTGATTATAGAAAATTTGTTCAGCACGGCTGTAGTATATCTCGTTTTAAAACCCACCATGTAAATTATACCAACACACAAAAAGGCCAGCACAGGCATTACAACCCAACTCAAATCCCTTTTGTCCTTCTTCTTCAAAAATATATACAACAACGGTCCTACCATAATTATATATACCAATATAAGTAGCATAAGGGCATTGACAGGTGGAGTCTGTGTTTCAGGCACCTGGTTTACTATCGAATTGAAATTCCTTTTATATGTTGGAGTGAATGCAGAAACATTATAGTTTTCCAAATGCTTGGAAGACAAAAGCTTTTTCCACATTTCCCCGACGTTGCTCCAATTTGAAATAGGACTTAATGTGGGATCGAATGCAAGAAACAATATAGTTCCTTCACCTTTTCCATACCTGACAGCCAGAGAATAAGCTTCGCTTCCCATGATAATTTTACCGTTATTTATGTTTCCGGTTGATACTATTATATCCTCCTCAGGAGCCTTCATTCCTGTAAACTCTTCTAACTGCAAAGTTGCAGGTATTTTTGCTTCCCCCAAAATACCAAAAGGCTTAAGACTGTCATCAAGCCCTTTATATACCTTGCTTGCGTTCGGACCTGTTCCTAAAACAAGGACATTACCAGCCTCCAACCATTTTAACAGAGCTTCCTTCTGCTTATCCGACAAAAGAGATGTATCATAATCTGCTATAACTATATAGTCAAAAGTTGAAAAAGCCTCATGATTATCAGGCAATTGATTTTCATCAAGATGTACTATTTCAACTGGCACGTCAGCATATGGGTCTATCTCGCCTGAAGCTATCATTACTTTTCTTTTAATTGAAATATCTGCATGCTCTTCACTCAGTGTGTTTTCAGAAAGCTTGAGTCCGTTTAAATTTCTAAGCCCTGTTTTATCATCACTCAAAACACCTATAACAGGGTACTCGGGCCGGATCATTTTTAAGAACTTGTACTCAAAAGTACTGACAATTTTAGTTCCTTTTACGATTTTTACATCTACATCCCTAGATGAAGTCTTTATCGGTATGTTCATAACAAGCTCTTTTGAAGATCCTTTAGGAAGCTCGAACGGTAAGGCATATATTGTTTTCGACCTGTACCTTGAATAAACCTCTACTTGGATTTCTCCTGAGAAATTCTCCCCATTGTTTTCCACACTTATATAAAAAGGTGCTGTTGAACCAACCCTAATTGTATGGTCATACCCTGCCCTTACGCTTATAACCAGATCTTCGTTTTCTGCAAAAGCAAATGCAGAAAATGCAAATATAACTAAAGTTGTGACAATTAAAACAATAACATCAAATCTTCTACTCCAAAATACATTCATTTGATCACCTCAACTATATATAGACTCCCTGTATTCAAATAAGTTCCACAGAAAATCATTTTATTAAACGCTTGACCTTTCGCATAAGTCAATTCAAGTCAATAACTCAACTTTCCCACTTATAGTATTTTGAGGCTCTGGTTGCTCACAAGT
>CAYPCH010000090.1:0-15944 GCA_964409165.1 uncultured Oscillospiraceae bacterium
ACTTGTGAGCAACCAGAGCCTCAAAATACTATAAGTGGGAAAGTTGAGTTAATAAATAATCCAGCGCATTGGTGTTATGAGGATATCGGGTGGAATCAGTTTGCCCGATGTTCTTTTTATATTAAATGTGATAAAGGTTTTACATCGCACTTCAATTTCCTTATTGCAACATTTGACAGCATAAATACAGAGTATTCATTTCCTTGATATGGTATAATAATAAAAAGTCAATATATACATCGATAAAAATCTGACATGGAGGAATACAAATGAAGGTATTGGTAACTGAGAAAATTGCTGATGAAGGTATAAAATATTTAAAGGATAGTGGATTTGAAACTGATGTAAAGTACGGTCTGTCCAAAGAGGAACTGCTGGATATAATAGGGGAATACAGTGCTCTTATAGTGAGAAGTGCTACGAAAGTTACTGCAGAAGTTGTTGAAAAGGCAGTAAACCTTAAAGCGGTTGGAAGGGCTGGAAATGGTATAGATAATATTGATGTTGATGCATGTACAAAAAAAGGCATAGTTGTGCTTAATACGCCTGATGGGAACACAATGGCGGCTGCTGAGCTCACAGTAGCGTTGATTTTGTCGTTATACAGGAATATTCCTCAAGCGTATATGGCAGCAAAGAATAAGGATTTCAGGAGAGGGAAATTTGTAGGCAGTGAGTTTGACAAAAAGACCGCAGGAATTATAGGACTTGGAAGAATTGGCACAATTGTTGCGCAAAAACTCAAGGGTTGTAACATGAGGGTTATTGCATATGACCCTTTTGTTACGGATGAGAAGGTAAAGAAACTTGGCATAGAGAAATGTGTGTCTTTGGAAGAACTCTTAAAACAATCGGATGTTTTGTCAGTTCATATACCGAAGACTCCTGACAGTCACAATCTAATAGGCGAAAAAGAGCTTAAAATGTGTAAAAAAGGAGTAAGGATTATAAATGTAGCAAGAGGTGGCATAATTAATGAAACTGCCTTGTATAACGCATTGAAGGAAGGATGGGTTGCAGGTGTTGCAATAGATGTTTTTGAAAAAGAACCGAATTTTAGCAAGACACCTGAAGAGCAGGACTATAAAAATTCTCTTTTGGAGCTTGACAATGTTATTTATACGCCACATTTGGGTGCATCAACGGTTGAAGCAAACTATAATGTTGGTGTTGATATAGCTAAGCTTGTATCAAATGCTTTGAAGGGGGAGATAGTACCTGCGTTTAATATGCCTGGTATGAAGGCAGAGAACCTCACGGAATTAAAGCCTTATCTTGACCTTGCCGAAATTCTCGGAAAGATTTATTATCAGGTGGAAAAGGAAACTGTTGAGAAAATTGAGATTATATACAGTGGTGACTTGGTGGATAAGGAAACAAGGATAATATCGTTGTCGGTTTTAAAAGGATTTCTTGAACCGGTAGTAAGGGAAAAGGTTAATTATATTAATGCAGGCGTTATATTAAAAGAGCTTGGAGTTGAGTTTACCGAAAGTAAAAGTACTTTACTCGATAAATACACGAATCTTATCACATTAAGGTTTATAACAAAGAACAGGGAGCTTTCCATTTCAGGAACCATTTTTGCGAAGCAGGAGATAAGGATAGTTGATTTCTTCGGATATAAACTGGATTTTGAGCCTTCTGTGCATGTTATTGCAATTCAGAACATTGACAAGCCCGGCATAATTGGTAAGATAGGTACTGTTTTAGGAGCAAGCGATATTAATATTGCTGCTATGCAGTGGAGCAGAAACAGAAAAGGTGAAAAAGCAGTATCTTTTGTGAGTGTGGATTGTGAAGTTAGTGATGAAGTTCTGGTATTGCTGAAAAATATAGAGGGAGTTTTAAAAGCTTCGAGATTGAATTTTGGTGGTTTTCAATAATTTACAACCTGCACAGAGACAAGCTTTTGTGCATTTATAACAAAAAAAGTGCATATATTTGTGCTGTAGGTCTTGGCATTTACTAAGATTTAGGATATAATGTTGTATGAGGTGTAACATATAAGTAGTAATAGATGATGTGGCCTAATGTGTTTTATATGTTCTAAACTGTCTCAATTTTGTTCGTTATTAAGGGGTGATTTTCATGGATAGTAAAAAAGATGTGTTGGGTATAACCATGAAAGATATTAATTTACTGCCTGATGAAATTAAAAGATCTGCGAATACCGCTAAAAAGCATAAAGTAGGCAAAGCGGTAAGCGAAGGTACGGAAGGCGTAAAGGAATTGGTGGAAGCGATGGCTTCAAAGGTCTCTTCTGGTAAAGGCACTGGTGTGATTACAAACATATCAAAGAATCTTAAGGACAGCATAGTTGAGAGCATACAGGATAAGCAGGAGAGGGTTGCTAGTTTTTTGCATTCCCTCAAAAAGGACAAAATAAGAAATCTTGAAAAACTTTTAGATGTCAACAAAAAGGATCTTATGGTTTCAAGTAAGAAGAACTACATTTACGGCAATCCAACCGGCAAAATGGTAATTGTTGATAGGGATATTTGGGGTGAACCTTGCAATGTCACTATCAAGGAAAATAACAAGGTTACAGTAAAAGTTATTAAGTTCTTTGAAGATATTCCATATGTATTTCCTGTGTTTAATGAAAAAAATGTAACCGGTATAATAATTCATATTGATAGAAGTCAGATATGGTACAAAAACAGGGATGAGGTTACAATTGTTTTATTTAGAAGCAATGAACCTGACTTTATTCAAGTGAGTTTGAAAAAGTGCAAAGGTCTTAATGATGACGACTTAAAGAACTACATAGAAAACAGTAAAATCTTATATTTTGACAAAAAGCTTAAAGATTTGCTCATAGAAGATAAAAATGTCAAAATTGAGAATGTTGTTATTATACGTCCTGGATATACAATTTATAAAAATGCAGACAGAACCTATACCATAATCCTCTTCAACGAATTTAAAGAGCTTTGTGGGGAGCTGAATCTGTTCAGGTTGCCTAAGATGGAAGTTGAAGCTTGGGATGTTTTGTTTTCAAAGGATATAGTGAAATACATAAATGAAAAGGGATATTCATTCGATAACTTCAAGCAGGATAATAATTATATTGAGTACTGGGAAGAGGTTGGGTCTAAAAACGTTTGTGTTATGAGATGTAAAATAAACTGATTTTTTATAATTGTTTTTAAACTATAGATAGTAGCCTCCATAAAAATCTGGGGGCTGTTTTTTTAGGGTCATTTCCTGAAAGGAAATCTAGCAAAACACTTCGGGACTCGATGTCCCAAAGTGTTTTAGGACATTAGTCAGAGGTCGTGTGTTTTCTTGCAAGCTGTATAGTATACCTTGTAGTGATATCCTCAGATACATTTATTTCAAAAGCTTCAGGAATAATAAAATCCTCAGGGAATTTCTTCTGTGAAAACTCAACTTCATAATCACCTTCTAAAAGCTTAAACACTGATATGCCTTCATCATTTGTCACAGAGTAATATTTGTTTGGCGACTCATTATCTTTAAAGATATTTACAAGGGCTAATTCAAGTCCTTTTACCGGAATGTTGTTCTCGTCAAGAACCTCTATTTCTCCTATACCTGAGTTTTCTATAATATCATTATCTGTATCAAGGTTTATAGTAAGAATTGTTGTTCCTACCGACTTTAGCTCATAGAAAAAAGGTGAGGGCAGAATATAATTATTTAATGACGATACAGGGGCGAAGAATAAATGAAAAGTACCTTTCCCAAGGGTAAATTTTACCGTACCGTTTTCATCGGTAACACCTCCTGTATTATAATGTTTATCAGGTGTTTCAGATTTTCCAGTGATGTTGATTTTTATTTGAGGAACAGGTTGACTGCTTTTTGCATCCACAAGTTTGATCTGAAGTGTATATATTGTATCGTTTTTTGCCGATATTACTTGTGTAACTGTATTTGTGTTTGTGATTTTTGATATTATATTTGAAAAGTTATTGTCACTAAAGTCTTTGTTGAAAGAATAAAATCTGAATCCAAGCCCAGAAATAACAAATATAAACGATAATGTTAAAATGGAATAGCTTGCTGTTTTTTTAATCTTTAAAGGCAACCTTGCAGTAATGAAGGTTGTTTTGCTGGTGAATCCGGGAAGAAAGCGGTTTAAAAGAAAGACCGCAAGAGAAATTACAACCAGAATCAAGCCTGATATAGAGCTAAGAATTATGACAGGAACAGCACATCCTTTAATATATGAAGTTAGTACATCAGATTTGAGAGGTATAAGCATTTCCAGTAAATAGATGTTGCTTGGAAGTATTCTGTATAAATACACAAGAAGTCCAATACAGGTCAAAAGGCATAGGATGCCAGATATCAAAAATGAGCGGAATAACCACATTACAAGCTCTGTATGCTTTTTGCTTGCAACTAGAGCTATCAGATATAATAGTACAATTATTAGTAATGATAATCCAGGCAAATAGGACATAACAAAATAAATGAGTTTTATAAGAAGAAGTTGGTCAAGTATGTCCGTCCGGTTTAAAGAAAGCAACACTGCATTCAGGTTGATTCTTCTTATCTGACTTAAGGACACATTTTGTTCGTCAGTGTTTGATTTTTCTGAACTGCTTTTACTTTCTTGGTTGATAGAATTAATGTCGATGTAAATATTGGGCAGGAAATTATTCTCTCCGCTGAAGTATTGGAAAATACCGCTTCTTAGTGAATCAAGATTCATTTTTATCATTTGCGGCGAAGTGGAGTTTTCTATTATACTATATATTTCTTTTTGCTGAGCGTTAAGCTCTCCGGATTGTCCGGCAAAGTTTTCAAATACGCTTTTAAAAGATGTATCTATAACGCTTTGCACATGAATGGATATGTCGTTTTTTTCAAATAGTTTTTCATGGAATGCTGATTTCATTATCGTACTGTTAAGAATTACCGATATAATAAATATAAACAACCAGACTCCTGAAAAGGTGCAGGTAACTGTAAGGATGAAGTTCTTAATAAATTTATGCAATTTCTCCATGGTTATGTTTGCCTCCCATAAAACGGTTGAGAATGAGTAATTGTGACATAAATACTGCACACTGAGCCGGATGGTTTTTTTAATATTTAAATTTATATTGATATTATATCATTAAACAAGAGCCAAAACTTTAGAAAAATATACCATTAAATTACACCGTTTAAAAATGAGTAATGGATGCTCATGTAAAATCCAACCATGTAAAATAATATGGATATTTAATGTGCCATATGGTATAATAAAAGCAACAAATCTGTGTGGTTTTAGGGAAATATTATATTTCATCAAAGCTTTCTTATAGTTTTAAACCTGGTGTCCAAGCATATAGTATTTTATAATCGATTCTATAATATCATGGGAGCGTAGGACTTTTACACATGCAATATAAAAAATACAGAGACATACATACCTGAATAAGGATTGACAGGCAATACTGGAAAATCTTTATATTAAAATCTTTTGATTAATGGAATTTTAATTGGGGTATCAATTTTTAAAGGGTTTTCAGCATATTATTATATTACTATTTTTGTTAAGCATAAAATGAAAAAGTTTTCACAAAAAGTATCACTAAATTTATTACTAAAATACAATGAGACTAAGAAGGTGATATATGCAAAACATAGGTATAATAATATTATAAGTATAAAAATGCAACAATTTTGTGAGCTAAAAAATATTTGTTACCCAGCAACTATTATTCAGGAAAAGGGGGCATATGTATGGGAAATCATGATTTTTCCAGTATTATACGTAAGGATAGGGAGGAACATATAAGTAAGCACTTTGAAGGCACTTTTTTAGAGTATCTTGATATTGTGAAAAAGAACCCTGAGATACCTATGCTGGCACACCAAAGGATGTTCAAGCTTATAACAGAACCCGGGATTGATGTCGTAAAGACTGATGAGAATCCCAGGCTTCGAAGAATATACGGTAATGATGTAATAAAAAGATACAAATTCTTTGACGGTGAGTTTTTTGGAATTGATAAGACTATCATGAAAATAGCAAGATACTTCCATTCAGCAGCGATGGCTGGTGAAGAAGCAAGGCAAGTACTTTATCTAGTTGGTCCGGTAGGTGCCGGCAAATCATCTTTAATGGAAACTATAAAGCGTGCCCTTGAAACAAGTCCTTCGATATATGCAATTAAAGGTTGTCCAATAAGGGAGGAGCCTTTGCATCTTGTACCCAAGCATTTAAGGAAGGAATTTGAGAAGATTCTTGATACAAGAATAGAAGGTGATTTGTGCCCAATATGCCGCTACAGGCTTAAGAACGAGTATAACGGAGAATATGAGAAATTTCCCGTTCAAACTGTGGATTTTTCCATAAGGTCAAGGAAAGGAATCGGCGTTGTGCCACCTGTGGACCCAAACAATCAAGATACATCTGTTCTTATAGGAAGTGTTGATATTTCGAAAATAGATTTATATCCAGAACATGATCCGAGGGTTTTATCGTTAAATGGCGCATTTAACGTAGGTAACCGTGGTATTGTCGAGTTTATAGAAGTATTTAAAAATGAAACAGAGTACCTCCATACAATGATTACAGCTACCCAGGAAAAATCAATACCTTCGCCGGGAAAGGGATCAATGATTTACTTCGATGGTATTATACTCGCACACTCCAATGAAGCTGAGTGGAACAAGTTCAAATCAGACCATACCAATGAAGCGATTCTCGATAGAATTGTAAAGATTGAAGTTCCTTATTGTTTGGAGTTGAACGAAGAAATAAAGATTTATGAGAAAATCCTTAAAAAGAGCAAGTTCAGTGCTCATATTGCCCCTCACACCATTAAAATTGCCTCAATGTTTGCAATTTTAACAAGGCTTGCACCATCGAGCAAGGTGGACCCGATGACCAAGCTTAAAATATATAACGGAGAAGAAATTGTAGAAAAGGGTATGACGAGAAAGGTAGATATCTTTGAGCTGAGAGAAGAGGTTCAAAGAGAGGGAATGACAGGTATATCCACTAGATTTATAATGAAATCGCTGGATACCACTTTATCGGAATCGGAACATGACTGTATAAACCCGATTTCAGTCATGGAGACCCTTGTGAGATCTGTTAAAGAGCTTTCAATAGGAGAAGAGGAAAAGGAGAAATACTTGAGATTTATTCAGGACAACATCAGGAAGGAATATAACAAGATATTGGAAAAGGAAATAACAAAAGCGTTTATTCATGGTTACAGAGAACAGGCTGAGAGCCTTTTTAATAATTACCTTGACCATGCTGAGGCTTATGTAAATAAAACGAAGATCAAGGATGGAAATACAGGAGAAGAGCTTGAGCCGGATGAAAAATTCCTGAGGTCCATTGAAGAACAGATTGGTATTACAGATACAGCTGCGAAAGGTTTCAGAGCTGATGTAACCGCATATATGTTTTATGTATTGAGAAACGGAGGGAAGCTTGATTTTAATAGTTATGAACCTCTTAAGGAAGCTATAGAGAAGAAGCTTACCGTATCAGTTAAAGAATTGAGCAGGATTATAACCCAAGCAAAGGTAAGAGACAGTGAACAGAATGAGAAGTTTGACAACATGGTGGAAGAAATGAAGAGAAACGGTTACTGTGACCACTGTTGCAATGTTATTCTAAAATATGGTGCAAACAATTTGTGGAAGGACTAAACCCTCAGTAAAAAACAACCATCGCGGGGTGATGCTAATGGCTATTTTCAGAGAATTGGTGAATACAGGGAAAGATCGTTCCGCTGAAGACAGGAGACGTCATAAGGAACTGGTCGAAGAGTCCATTAAAAAGAATATAGGCAATATTATTGCAGAAGAGAGCATTATAGGTCAAAGCAAGGATAAGAAAATTAAAATTCCCATAAGGGGAATAAGAGAATACCAGTTTGTATATGGCAAGAACAAATCCTCTGCCGGATCGGGAGACGGAAGCGAAAAACGAGGAGATAAAGTTGGAGAGGAGAAGGCAGGCAAGGATGGTCAGGGTGACGGGCAGGCAGGAAATCAGGAAGGGGAAGACATCTATGAGACAGAGGTTACTATTGAAGAGTTAATTAAATATTTGTTTGAGGATTTGAACCTTCCTGACATTGACAGAAAGAAAATGGCTGAGGTTGAGTCTGTGAGGAGTTATAAAAACCTTGGTTACCAGCGTAAGGGTATACCTCCGAGGCTTGCCAAAAGACGCTCTGTAATTGAAAAAATAAAAAGGAAGCAAGGATACTTCAGAACGCATGAAGATGTTGATGATCTCGAAGATAAGGACAAAGAAGTGTTGCCTGAGGATATAACTGAAAAAGACAAGAAGAGATTCCCGTTTATGGAGGATGATCTCAGGTACAGAAGGGTAAGAGAGGACCACAAAAAGGATTTTAATGCAGTTATAATTTGTATTATGGATGTATCGGGTTCTATGGATCAGACAAAGAAGTACATGGCAAGAAGTTTCTATTTTCTGCTTTATCAGTTTGTAAGGCTCAAATATACGAATGTTGATGTTGTATTTGTAGCCCATACGACATCTGCCAAGGAAGTTACAGAGGATGAGTTTTTTCATAAGGGTGAATCGGGCGGAACGTATATAAGCAGCGGCTATGAAAAGGCTCTCGAAATAATTGAACAGAGGTACAATCCTGCGAGTTGGAACATATATGCTTTTCATTGCAGTGATGGCGACAACTGGTCGGAAGACAATAAAAGAGCGTTAGAAGCCGCAGATAAGCTTTGTGAAGTGTGCAACTTGTTTGGATATGGCGAAATAGTGCCCGGTTATTATTCATCTAGCAGTACAATTAAGGCTGAGTATCAAAAAAACATTAAGAGAGATAATTTTTCGATAATTACAATGACAAAAAAGGATGATATATTACCCGGTTTAAAAAAACTCCTTGAAAAAGAGGGTGAATAAATGACAGAATATAGCCTGAAGGAATTAATGGAGTGGAATGAGAAAATTGAAGAAATAGCTCGCTCGGAGGGATTGGACTACTACGAGCAGGAGTTTGAGATATGCAGTTATGAGGATATGATTGGTTATGAAACTTATGTAGGGATGCCTTCACATTATTCACACTGGAGTTACGGCAAGCATTACGAAAGGACAAAAACTCTTCACAAGTATAATCTGACCGGTTTGCCCTATGAGATGGTTATAAATTGCGACCCCTGTATTGCGTACCTTATGAAGGACAATACACTGCTTTTGCAGATACTTACTATAGCACATGTGTACGGTCACAATGATTTTTTCAAGAACAACAGGCTTTTTAAGTTGGGTACAAGGGCGAAGTATACAATAGAAATGTTTAAAAACCATGCATCAAGGATAAGGGAATACATCCAAGACCCGGGTATAGGATATGCCAAGGTTGAGAAGATATTAAATGCTGCTCATGCGATAAAGTATCAGATATCAAGAACTATCGGCGAAAAGAGGCTTACCGAAGAAGAAAAAAGGAAGGCTTTATTTGAGAGGTATTCAAGTGCAAAAAGCGATTATCCTTTGCTTGAACCGAAGCAAAAAGAGCCCGAGCCTTTTCCTGATTTAAAGAAGATACCAATAGAGCCGGAAGAAGATATATTCCAGTTCTTAATGAAATATGGCAGGTATTCGGATTGGGAATTGGATATTTTGCACATTGTAAGAGAGCAAACCCTTTACTTTGTTCCTCAAATAGAAACAAAGATAATGAATGAAGGCTGGGCAAGTTTCTGGCATTATAACATTCTAAAAAAGCTTGAACTTCCCCAGGGACTCCACATTGAATTTTTAAAAAGGCACAATCAGGTTATAAGACCTCATATGGGACAGTTAAATCCATATTATATAGGTTTTAAGATATTTGAAGATATTATAAGCAAGTATCCTGATAACCCCGGAAAGATATTTGAAGTAAGAGAAATCGAAAGAGACCAGTCATTTATAAGAAAATATCTTACACGGGAACTGTGTGAGGAAATGAATCTTTTTGAATATATGAAGCTTGGCAGCAATTATATTATTACAGAGGTATCGGACGAGGAAGGCTGGAAAAAGGTAAGAGATACAATTGCCAATAATGCTGGTACATCCGGGATACCTGTTATAAAAGTGCTGGAAATGGTTCAGAAGGACAATATGCTTATTTTAGAACACCAGTATGAAGGAAGAGAACTTGAACTTAGCTATGCTTATGAGACCATCAAGCATATTGTTGATTTGTGGGAAGGGAAAATAATGCTGGTCACTAAAATCGATGACAAGAGGAAGGTTATCATATGTGACGAGCAAAAGAAGGTCACATTGATGGACGCTTAAGATTGGCTGGTAAGAAAAATTTCAAGAGTATCCCAAGAGTATCCGAGGTTCGCTCGGATTTTAGGATTTGGCATATAGGAAGGTGCTTTAACTATAAAAGGTTAAGCACCTTTTATAGTTAAAGCATTTCTTTGTGAAACGAAAACCACTAAACCAAAAAAAGATGAAAAAAAGTGTTGAAAAAGGGATGATTAAATCATATAATAGTAAAAAAGTCAATTATAAACTGATATTGTATAATAATACTTGACACGAAGGTCTAGAACAAATAGTCTAAAAATAAGAAAAAACGGAGGTCAATCATGTCAGGAAATGTAAAAAGGACTACGAGGCAGTATACAAAAGATTATAAGAATGTGAATCCTTGTGGGCGCGATTCAAAGAAGAACTATTGTACGATAGATATGATACAAAGAAAATGCCGATGGTAGAAGTCAAGAGCTTAATATGGAGATATTTTATGAGTTATTGGAACAATCGCAGGATCTGTTCGACGAATGATGGACTTCCGCCCATGGTAAAGAGAAAAAAGTTTTATGAGGGACAATTTGATAAAACAGCGCGATGATGAGGAGCGAGGCGGCGCGTTGGGATATAATGGGATTCCGCTACGTTCCATTCCATTATATCCCAACGCAAAAACCACAAATTGTTCGAGAAAAATGTGTCAAGTAATATTGACAAGATCATTATTATATGGATTATAACGGTGTACAATATAATAATGTAGCTTATTATCTTAGATCTTTAGAGGATGATGACATTAATGGTGCAAAAGCCGTTTATAATCAAATAAAATAAATATGGGAGGGGACCTAATTTGAAGAAGAATAAAAAGACAATAGTTTTATTGAGTTCAATTTTAGCAATAAGTGTTTTAGCATTCACTGTTTATAGTGTTGCATTTAGCAAAAACTCAAACAAAGTAAATTTAGGAAGCCAGTTAAGGGTACATAATAGCGAAATAATATTACAAGAAAAAGATTTGGTTAAAGCTTCTGATTTAATAGTAAAAGCGAAAATTTTAGGTATAAAGGAAAGAGGATCCAAAATTTCTACTGCAGTTTCTAATGGTCAAGAAGTAAACATTACATTGTCACTTATTACATACAATATAGAAGTTACTGAAAGTATAAAAAACAAAGGAAACAAGAAAAATTTAGAGTTATTAGAAGCAGATGCAAAAAAAGATATCAATATAGAAGTTGGTGAGGAATATGTACTATTTCTTATAAAAAATAAAGATGGTCAATATAATATTATTAACTACACGCAAGGTTTCTATGAATTTGACAAGAGTGCAAAAGATAAGGGTATAGATAAAATAAAATCTCCTGTAACTGGAGAAGATTATGAATACAAGAAGTTTAAAGAGAAAATACAGAAACTAGATAATTAATTTAATAAAAAGGGGCTGTCGCACTAAACGAGTTGATCCTTCTTTTAGCGATATTAATAATCCTGAAAGAGTACAGTCATATACAACAGGAAGTGAGTTATCACAACAAATTGATGAAGCTTATAAATTGAAGCAGAAGTATAGTTAGGCATACACATTAAAAACCTTCAAGGTCTTGAAATTTTTGAATTGGAAATATATTCAATTTCATCCCCGTTCTTCGCTGAAAATTCCAACCAGTTCGTCTAAATCTATGGGATTCTTATTACTGCAAAAGGTGTAATGTCCAAGTAAGTGTATATGTTGCCAAGCTACAGGTGAAATCTTTAAGAGTTTTTCAATTGCTTCTGGTAAAAAATATTGTGTTACAATTCATGATCTCTTGATTTTTTCCGTTCAATATCTCTATCTTTGTTAAGTACCTCATTCACTTTTTCCTTGGCTGCCTTAACATCCTTCAATCGTTCTTCAATAGCTTTAAATTCCTTCCCTAGTGCTTCATTTTTTGCAGTATACTCTTTAGTCACTGAAACAACTTTATCTAATGGGGTATCTATATTTATATTTAATTCAGACAATTTTTTATCTGCATGTTCATATGAAAGAATATCTCCTTCATGCTTACTGTAGAATGATTTCTTATTAAACATATTACACTTTGGCTACTGTAAATAAACATCCTTCTGTTTATTTACAGTAGCCAAATATTTAGCAACATCCCTATATGCAATAACCTTACTATCCAGTTTTTTAATACTTTCTTTTATCTCAGATGCCTGAGTTCTTAACTCATTTATCTTTATGTCAAAGTCATTCTTATTATTGATGCTCTCACGCCTTAACAGCAATAATGTATTAGCCAAATCTTTAACATTTGCTATCTGCTGCTTTCTAGCATTTATCATAATACGTTTATCTAAAGTAATAGGAACTCTACTAGCACTCTTAATATTGCCAACAATAATATTTTTCTTCTTTTTACTTGAAACAGATTTATTTTCAACCTTAAGAGTTTTTTCAGATATACGCTTTCTAATGTTTTCTTCTATATACATTTCTCCTAATGTTTTGGCTCTTGTAAATCTCTCTTGCCCTGTTGCCCTAAATGCCATATGCTTACCTTGCTTAATTTCATATCCAAATGCTTGCATAGCTTTTAAGAATTCTTCAAAATTAGAGCTACTCTCAATACACTTATCAATACTCACCTTAAGGGGTAGTGGGAGCATCTCTGTCATTATCTTAACTATCAAAACTCATAGTATTTATAGTATTCTATGAGTTATTTTTATGCATTTTTTCATCAATATTTATATAATAACTTAATTGTTTCATTGAAGTCTCTATAGTATATTGTATTTATCTTGTACAAGGTAAATTTTAAGAGATAGTTGGATTACTTATGAGAGTTGAAACAGTTGTTACGCCCAATAATAAAACGAGGTATATATTACTTGATGATGCCGGTGATCCGGTTGAACCTGCCTTGAAATATTTGAAATACAAAGACAATACTGGTGCTGCAAGGAATACTCTTAGAGCTTACTGTTATCATCTAAAACTGTTTTTCGAGTATTTGGAGCAGGTGCAGCTTAATTATCGAGATATTGGCCTTGATGAAATGGCTGAATTTATGCGTTGGCTTCAGAATCCCTATGGAAACAAGAAGGTTTCCCCTATTACTCCAGTTACATCATCACGGACAGCAAGAAGCATTAATATCATAATTTCTGCCGTAATAAGCCTATACGACTACCTGATGAGACATGATGATTATAGCCTTCAGCTTTCCATGAAGTTAAAAAAGCAAATACCTGGTTCACGAAGAGGCTTCAAAGACTTTTTATACCATATCAATCGAAACAAAAGCTACGACGCAAAAATTCTTAAACTCAAAGTTCCTAAGCAGAAGCCAAAAACCATATCCAAAGAAAAAATATGTGCCATAATGGATGCCTGTTGCAATATCAGAGACAGGTTCCTCATTCAATTGCTATGGGAAAGCTCGATTCGTATTGGGGAGGCTTTAGCCCTCTGGCTTGAGGATTTTGAAATTGATGCCAGGAAGATTCACATCAGGGATCGAGGTGAACTATCTAATCATGCAGAAATTAAAACAGTGTGCAGCCCTAGAAGTATTGATGTTTCAGCTGAATTAATGAATGACTATATGGACTATATTGCTGAATGCCACACCGATGATGTAGATACAAACCACGTTTTCATTAAACTTTTCGGAGGAAACAAATATCAACCACTGGAATATTCGGATGTTGTATCTCTTTTTGAAAGACTGAAAAACAAGGTGGGTTTTGACATTACACCTCACATGCTCCGTCATACTTCCCTTACTGAACTGCGTAAAGCCGGCTGGAAGGATGAGCATTTAATGAAGCGTGCCGGCCATGCTCATGTGCAGACAACGATGCAAATGTATATTCACCCTTCTGATGAGGATATACGTAAGGATTGGGAAATGGCTGAAAACAATATGAAATTTAAGAATGCAAAGGATGGAAAATAAATGGGACAATTATATCAACCAAGTATTCTAAAATCTGATGAAATGTATGATTACATATCAGGTTACTGGGATCAAGATACCTGGTCTCTCAAAGATGATATATTTAATGATTTCAGAAAAACCTCAAGCCGTGTTGATATCAAGTACAAAAGAATTAAATTCGGTGCATTTAGCTCAAACTTAAAAACTGAGCTGAAATACTTCTTTAAATACCGACTCACTAATAGAATAGTTACAATTGATACTATTCTGAAATATGGCCAAACATTTACTAGACTTGCTGCATTTTTAAATACGCATTATCCTGCCGTAAATAGCTTTTCTAATCTTGAACTGGAGAAGGTAACCATTCAATTGCGAACATATTTGATTGAATGCAGAATTAAAGCAACGAAGTTTTACGGATGTCTCATTAGTCAGATTGTACCATTTTATAAAAGTTTTTATGATGAACGAGATGAATTTGAAAAAGATACTTGGGACTTTAGAAAAATTGCTGTCGCAAGGTATTCTACGGATAGAAGTCATTATTTATTGCATTTTGAAGGTGTTCCGGCTCAATTTAGAAATATGGTAAAACAATATTTAAAAATGAGAGTAAGCAAGTGCTCTCATGCTCAATGTTGCCGGGATGTAAAGACGATTAGGTTGTTTTTAACCTTTATTCATCGAAAATATCCCCTATGGAATGATTTGAAGCTATTATCCAGGAAAGATATGGAGGATTACTTTTCGTGGTTGCATATATTCTCTGAAGGCAAGGTGAAAACAGAAAGTGAATACCTGATATTTTTGAAGATATTTCTTGAATACATTCAAAAAGCAGAATACGAACAATCTCCCGTAAAACCAATTGCCCTACTGATTTTTAAAGAAGACATGCCTCGAATACCATTAAGAACAGAAAATGATATTAAATATATTCCGGAAGGAGTATTAAGACAATTAGATGAAAACTTAGAGTACCTCACCCCATCAGGCAGTATTCCAGTAGTTATATTATTACGTGCTACAGGATGGAGAATATCAGATATCTTCAATCTGCGGTATGACAATTGTTTAGACAAAATGGCTCAAGGGTGGTATTTGTGTGGAGACATCAAAAAGACACAAGTTTTAAATCATCGTGTTCCCATTACAGATGAAGTGGCTGCTGTGGTTAAATCTGTGATTGAAGTTACTAAAGCAAAGAGTACATTGACCAATAATCCTAAAAAACTTTTATTTGCCTGTTTAAAGGGAAAACGTCAAGGCCGTCCCCCGGAAGCAAGGAGGGTGAGTTATAATCTAAACAAGTTGGCTATAAAAAAGAACATCATAGATGACCAAGGGAATATCTTTCATTTTAAAAACCATGCTTTTCGGCATACGAAGGCAATTGAGCTTATTAATAATGGCATGAACTTACTCCATGTTCAAAAATGGATGGCTCATGCATCTCCTGAAATGACACTATGGTATGCAAAAATCCTTGATACAACCATGCGTAAATCATGGGAAGAGGCAACTAAACAAGGCCTGTTTAGAATAAACGAATCCGGGAAGCCAATAAAGATTGATATATCTGATATTGAAAATGAGGATATTATAGAATGGGAGTATATTCGCCACAACCTGGATGCAGTCAGAATGCCTTTAGGATATTGTATGAAGCCTAAAAAGCAGGAATGCCATACACAGCTAAATCCATGTTTGACCTGCAGGAACCTTTGCACAACTCCAGATTTTATTCCCCAGTATGAGTTGGA
>CAYPCH010000091.1:0-1626 GCA_964409165.1 uncultured Oscillospiraceae bacterium
GCTAAAGTGAAAACATAGCCGAAGTTGTTTTTAGTATGACAAGGAATAACTAAAATAATAAAACAAAAAAGGTCGGGTTGCATAAACCCGGTCTTTCTAATGTTCAATTATTAGCGCCATTTCCTGAAAGGAAATCTGGAAAAAAGCTTCGGAACTTGATGTCCCGAAGTTTTTTAATTTTATAATTTTTATAAAATGGGAGAAATATGGCAATAATAAAATATTATATTTGACGCTTTCTTGTTTTGACATAAGCAATGAAGTTAAAAACTCAACTTTCCCACAGTATTTATGGGCTCTTTGCCACTAACATAGCATTGCTCACAAGTTAAGGTCAAAAAGTAAACTTTTTGACCTTAACTTGTGAGCAACCAGAGCCTCAAAATACTATAAGTGGGAAAGTTGAGTTAAAAAGCTTACAGCTAAAGTTATAATAATAATTTGACGATAAATATAAGTATAAATCAAGTTTTATCTCATTCAATATAGGAGAGGATTATTCAAATGAAAATGACAAAAAAGGTAGCAGGGATAATTGTATTGTTAGTACTAGTAATTGTAAGCAGTTATTTTGCGTACAATTGGAAAGATAATGATACCTCCTCTGAGAAAGAAACTCCTGAGATTCGCATTTTGCCTAAAGAACCTTTATTTAGAGAGATCTTTTTTGCAGACCCTTCTGCACACGTTTTTAACGACAAACTATACATTTATCCTTCTCATGATATTGATACCGATATACCTTCAAGTAATGAGGGTGATCAATATGCAATGGAGGACTATCATGTACTTTCAATTGATGATTTTACTTCTGAATGTGTAGATAATGGTCAGGTGCTGCATCTGAAAGATATTCCTTGGGCTAAGAAACAGTTATGGGCTCCAGATGCCGCATATAAGAACAATACATATTATTTGTATTTTCCGGCAAAAGATATGGAGGATGTATTCAGAATCGGAGTTGCAACAAGTACAAGCCCTATCGGCCCGTTTATACCAGAGGATAACTATATTCAAGGAAGTTTCAGCATGGATCCGGCGGTATTTGTAGACAGCGATAACAGGGCATATATGTATATTGGAGGACTATGGGGGGGACAATTGGAAAAGTGGAGGGATGGTGTTTATGATATTAATGGAACAACTCCCTATGGCACAGAGGCTGCACTTGGACCAGTGGTAGCTGAACTTAGTGATGATATGCTATCCTTTAAAGAAACACCCCAAGAGGTTTCAATAGTTGATGAGGATGGGAATCCTTTGCAGGCAAATGATGAAAACAGGAGATTTTTTGAAGGCGTATGGGTTCACAAATATAATGATAATTATTATCTTTCGTATTCCACCGGAACCACACATTATATCGTTTATGCAGTAGGTAAAAATCCAAAAGGACCTTTTACTTTCAAAGGTACTATACTGAATCCTGTTGTAGGATGGACTACGCATCACTCAATTGTTCAATTCAAAGAAAAATGGTATTTATTCTATCATGATGCTTCGGTATCCGGTTTTGATAATAAAAGGTCAATAAAATATACGGAATTAACATACAACGATGACGGAACAATTAATATAATAGATCCATAGCTAATGTGATAGAACAATAGAATTAGTTGAACTTTT
>CAYPCH010000091.1:1726-15772 GCA_964409165.1 uncultured Oscillospiraceae bacterium
GCTAATGTGATAGAACAATAGAATTAGTTGAACTTTTATATTGGAACAAATTAGCTTTATATTGTCCAAAGAACAATTTGCTTACTCCTGCATACTATAGCTAATAGCAATCGTTTTTGATTAGAGAAGGTGTATATATGGAGGTAGGCAGATCCAGCACCAATGTCCCAAGCTTCCTTGACAAAATAAGAATCAACGAAGGAAATGGAAGGCTTGTTGAGATGTTCAACCAGTTACTTGAAAGTGATAGCAATAAAGCTGTAAATCTTATAGGACAGAAAGATTTATGTTTTACTTCTTTTTTCTTGTTAAAGCCCCAAATTCAGCAATATGGTATCACCAAATACCTTGATGTTTTGAAAAGAAATGCCCTTGCAATCATTAACTCTGTTGAGATGAAGGACTCTTCGGGTTTTATTTCTGCTACAAGGTATAATTACGATGGTATGCATTCTGCCTTAAAGTGGATTCTTGAAACGGGATCCGGTGAAGAAGGCTTGAGTAATGAATACGATGAAGTTATGGATTCGGCTGCACTACTTCTTATAAAGCAGTATAGAGACAAATCAGAACTTTCCGTTATTAAAAATATGATATTTAACCGTTATAGAAAAGGTTTATTTACTCATGACATTATATGGGCTTTTTATGAGTCAAGAGAACCTGCCTGCATATTAATGGTCGCTCAGGGTCTTAAGTCGGATCATTCTAAAGATATAGAGCTTTCGCAAAAGCTACTGGGCTTTATTCCCGGAAAAAGCGTAAACAATAATGTAGATAATGAAATACAGTACTTACATATAGTCAGCTGGTTTAAGGAAAACTATCCGTTTTTGTATTATACTGAAGAGTGTTTTCAGCAAAAAAGCAACCCTTCGCCGTTTGAAGTATTTCTGCCGGCAAAATATATTTGCAGAAAGGTATCAGTAGAAACCGGAAAACTTATAGGTCGCGTATCTATATATGAGTATGAACTGCTTAATAAATATGACAGGGTTGAACCGGAATACAAGGTGCTTCTTTCGAATTACTCATTTGTTTTGTATCGCAGGGACAGAAGATTGTGGAGTATGTGGTTACGAAGTCCCGTATCAGACCAGATAAGAATTGCGAGCTCAAGGTTAGGAGGGATTTCATGCTGAAAATATCAGGTGAACCGGTTGACATAGATGCTATCGTGAGTCAGATGGGAGCCGACAATATCAGGACAAAAATATTGAAAATTATGCATTCCAGCAGTTTTTCCTATAATTTTGATTCACACAAAGAGCTTGTTTTTTTACTGGATTTGAGGAGGAATATCATTAATGCCGGGCTGATGCTATTTGATAAAAGGCTTAAATTCAGGGTGTTCCGGCAATCAATATGTAATGAGAAGTACTGGTCAAGAACCAACGAGGGCGGCTTTTTGTTAAAGGACGGTGTAGAGCCTCTAGAGGCTGTTAATGATATTTATACAAATACATTCATGTATGGTACTGAATGTGCTACCGCAATAGTCATAGTATATTACAAGGCACTGGCTGATACATTTCCAAAAGATCTTTTTAATAAGACTTTTACAGATATTTATCTTATGGATTGGCAGAATGTTAATAAGGATCTTGGTGTTAGTTATCAGAGAAACCCCCACGATTATTTTCCCGGAGACTGTAGATATTTTAAAAACCCGGACGTGGATCCGCTTACGCCTGAGTGGCAGGGAGAAAATGCAATTGACCTTGGGAACGGCTACTTTTATGGACATGGAGTAGGTGTACTGACAGCAGATGATATAATCCAAGCGTTAAACAGGCACAGAAAAGCGGGTTCCGAGAACTCCGCCTATCTTATGGATGCCTGTACTATTCCTGATTTCAAATACCTTTATGGTCAGTATGAGAATTATTAGGTCTCTTGGAATGAAATGAAAGAGGCAAAATTGAGTACCTTCGATGGGTACGAAATTTTTTCACATAGCATTGGACAGGTAAATTTATGGATACTCCTATTACAACTATAGACATAAATTATGTTTGAAATTTCATATGTAAAATGTGATAATATTAGTATAGACAACTTAGGTATTATATTGCATATATTTATGTTTTGGGGAGGGATAGTTTTTGAGTAAATTACTTGTCAAATTGATTTTTGTTTTTATTATTGTTTTCCTTTGTACAGGGGTTTTGGGCAGTGCTTTTATTTTTGCGGCACCTAGTGTTATAACCAATGGAACCCAGTTTAAAGACACATCGGGCAATGTTATTCATGCACACGGGGGCGGGCTACTCTATTATGGAGGGTATTACTACTGGTACGGAGAATACCGCGACACTTCAAACCACTTTTTAGGGGTGAGATGTTACAGATCTACAGATCTGGTGAACTGGGAAAATAGAGGTGAAGTGCTGGCTCCAAGTTCTGCTCCTGAATTAAACAAATGTAATGTTGAAAGACCGAAGGTTATGTATAACGCATCGACAAAGGAATTTGTTATGTGGATGCACTGGGAAAACGGTGTTCACTATGGTGAAGCAAGGGCGGCTGTGGCATATTGCAGCACACCGGATGGTAAATATACATACAAGGGAAGCTTTCGACCGATGGTAAATACAGGAGTTATAGATCATGACCGTCCAGGTTATATGTCCAGAGACTGCAATGTGTTTGTCGACACAGACGGGAAGGGTTATTTTATTTCTTCTTCAAATGAAAACATGGATTTGCATTTATATGAACTGACACCGGACTATAAAAGTATTGCTTCACTTAAAACCAAGCTTTTTGTGGGAAATCAAAGAGAAGCCCCCTGCCTTATCAAAAGAAACGATTATTACTACTTGATTACTTCAGGCTGTACCGGGTGGAATCCAAATCAGACTAAATACGCATACTCCAAAAACCTGAGTAGCGGATGGTCTTCACTTTACAATATTGGGGATTCTACTTCTTACAGATCGCAGCCTGCGTTTATATTAGCGGTTCAGGGTGCTTCCGGCACTTCATATTTGTATACGGGAGACAGATGGGCCGGTGCATGGAGCGGAAAGGTAAATGATTCCCAATATGTATGGCTTCCTTTGGAGTTTATAAACGATACAAAGCTTGAGTTACCGTACTACGATTCTATAAGGATAGATGCAGCGGCGGGTACCATTTCTGAAAATGTTACAGATTCAACCCGGTATAAGCTGGTAAACAGACATAGCGGGAAAGTGCTTGATGTCAGAGATTCTACCACAGCAAATGCGGGTGAAATAGTTCAGTGGATTGATAACGGCAGTCTTAGTCAACAGTGGTACACCGTTGATGTGGGAAGCGGTTACAAGAGGCTGGTTAACGTCAACAGTAAGAAAGTTCTTGATGTTAAGGACGGCTCTACAGAAGATGGAGGCGCTCTTATACAATATACCAGCAACGGCGGAAACAATCAGCACTGGCAGTTTAAAGACGCTGGAGGAGGATTCTATAAGATTGTAAGCCGTAGCAGCGGAAAACTTGTTGATGTGCAAAAATGGTCAACAGATAACGGTGCAATAGTACAGCAGTGGTCTGATGTGGGAGGAGAAAATCAGCATTGGAAGCTTGTTGAAGTAAGTGGCACGCCGATATATACACCTACACCAGTACCTACACAAACTCCTGTAAGGACAACAACTCCGACTGTGCTATATGGGGATGTTACCGGCGATGGAAGTATTGATTCCACCGACTATGCGATGCTAAAAAGGTATTTGCTTGGTACTATATCAAGTATGCCTGCTCAAAATTGGCAGATTGCAGGAGATTTAAATGTGGACGGAACTATAAATTCTACAGATTACGCATTGTTAAAGAGGTATTTGTTAGGCAGGATTACAACCCTTCCTTCTTAACCTGTCTAAAAGTTAAGTTATTCTGTCAGTTTTTCATATTGTATGGATTGAAAAGATATTTATTAATTATTAGAGGCTTTAAAAGCCTCTTTTTTCTTCAAAAACAAACCAAAGTATGGAGCTGTTTTTTTGATTTCCTAGAATAAGAACCTATTCAAGCTGTATAGGATCTTCAAGTTTTATATCTGCTTGAAATTTCAGTTTTTCATTTAAATCAGAGGTTGAATCTTTAGAATATACATCGGTTAACACAAGCCCTGACTCAACTCGCTCAACTATCTCGTAAAATATGTACATGTCAACACCATTTAAGGAATTGACATTAAAGTATTCCTTTATTCCGGTATCAAATACAGAATCAACTGCCGAGGCTTTAACAACATAGTTTATTTCGAGTGTGTCATTTTGCTGGAAGCTTTCTACCACCTTAATTTTAAGTGCTCTTTCCGACTCTGAACCTTCCGCCCAGACAAAGAAGCTTGATTGCTCCATGCTTGATTCGTTTCTTCTAATTTTAAATAAGTTTTTGTTAATGCTTGTACCGGAGAGAATTTCCTTTAAAATAAATCCGCTCATTGTACCATTTTGTTTAAAGATATTCAAATTAACACTGATTACCGGATTATCCATAGGTATCTGAAATTTTATTTTTAGCATTAAAGGTATATAATCTCCAACAGCAAAAATGTTGTCAGCAGAACCAGCCAATTTTACTTTGTGCTCGAGTGCAGTAAAAGCTATGGTCGGATATAATTGAGTTTGAGGTATCACTTCTTTTTCCTGGCTTTCACTGCACCACATGAGCTTTGCCAAAGCATCTTCGGTGTTTTCATAATACTCTAGTCTTATTTTGTATTTTACTCCGGCTTCAAGCATGATACTTCCAGAGCTTTCAGCTTCGGTATAATTAGTCCAGTTATCAATCAAAGGTATATTATCTACCCATAGCCGTACACCGTCATCTGTTTCTGTATAAAAAGTGTAGTTTTCCGAATAGAGAGGCTGAACTTCTCCTGTCCATATTACTGAAAATGAATTAGAGCTAATATTTGAATTTGGAGAGCTTTGACCCCAGTCAAAATCAATTGTATTATCAATTCTGATTAGTTTTAAATTTGTAAGATCAATATTGTCATAGTATTCACCTCTTAAACCTATGCCAAAACCTGGAGGTATGGGTGTATTGGTAGGCAAAGGTATTGGAGTTGCTGTAGCCGTTGGTGTAGGAGTTGGCGTTGGTGTAGGTGTTGGAGTAGGTGTAAGAGTTGGAGTAGGTGTAGCTGCTTCAATTAGAGTTATTTTCATATGATCAATATAAGGACTGCCATTAAGGAGAGGGCTTGTTCCAAGGACTCTTACTGTATTATTACCTGAATTTAACGAGACGGTGTTTTCTATTCCTTTATAAGACCAACGTGATATCGCGTTATATGAAAAAACCATATTACTTTCTACAGTATTGCCATTTACTATAATATCAGAAGTCTTAAAGCCTAAAAGTTCATGGTTTGCATATCGAAACTCAAGCAGATATGTACCAGCCTGGGATATATTAATATTCCATTGTATATAACTGTTTCTTTTGTTATCCACATAGCCGGTTCCTGTATATCCGCTGTAAAATATACTTGAACTTACTCCTGTGTTATATAAAACAGCATCTTCAGCTTCATAATAGATGGGAGCAAGTGTTGGTGTCGGAGCAAGTGTTGGACTTGGTGTAGGAGTTGGTGTTGGAGACGGTGTAGGGGTTGGTGTAGGATTATGAGAAAAAGTTATTTTCAAATGGTCAATATTAGCTCCGCCATCAATACCTGTTGCAAGGATTCTTATTGTATTGCTACCTGCACTGAGCAAAGCATTTGTTCCGACATATGACCAGGTAGCCCAGTCATTGGTTATTGGAAAGGCTAACGAACTAGTTACAACCTGACCATTTGCAATAATATCGGCAGGTCTGTTGTCGGTGCCGTTATTGGCATATTTGCACTCAACTTTATATACTCCTGTCTGAGCAACATTAACAGTCCATTGTATGTAACCTCCGGGTTGATTTATAAAATCTACAAAACCTGTTCCGGTATATCCTGGATGCTTGGCAGAATATGAAGCATTTGAAAAAGTTGCATCTTCAGCTTCATAATAGATAGCAGGAGTTGCTTGTATGAGAGTAATTTTCATGTGGTCAATATTAGAACCACCATTACTATCTGTTGCAAGTACTTTGATAGTGTTATTACCTGAATTTAACGAGGCATTTATACCAACATATGCCCAGTTAGCCCATGCATTGGTTATCGGAAACGCAAGTGAACTTGTAACGACTTTGCCATTTACTATAATTTGACAGGGTCTACTATTGGTTCCGTTATTTGCATATCTAAACTGAATAAAATATGTACCTGCCTGAGATATATTTGCTGTCCATTGAATATATCCGCCAGCTTGATTTAGATAATCAACGAAACCTGTCCCGGTATATCCTGCATGTTCGTTATATACTCCTGCATTATATAAAACAGCAGATTCGGCTTCATAATAGACGGAGCTATTTGTTGGAGATGGAGTAGCAGTTGGAGCTTTGGTTGGAGTAGAAGTTGAAGCTAATGTCGGAGTTGCAGAACCAGGTGCTGTTCCCCAAGCAACAGTGCCGCCTATAAAAGCGGTAACATTATTCCACTCAACATAATTTGACCCGGGATAATAGGAATAATCATCTAACTGGTTATAATTGCTCCAGCTTGATTTATGAATTCCTAAGAAGACTTCAGCAGAGGTTCCGGGAGCTAAATTACCCGCTTCACTTAAAAAACCAATTTCCAGATGACAGTCTGCATTAGGATAAGGAGAACTGTAATATACAAATGACGCTGTTACATTTGCATCCCCCACAGTAGAATAGTAAAACTGATAGCTCTGATCTTCTTGAGTATCTCTGGTATAGTAGTATCTTAGTTTGACTGTAGAAAGGGCTATTGATGTACTTCCGGTATTTGTAATTTTAAAACAAGGAATTATTGTGCCAGTTATGCTATTTGTGTTGCCAGAACGAAATTCAACTTTCAAATCTCCTGTACCGGCATATGATTGTTTAAAAAACAGTACAAAATTCATTACCAGTAGCAAAATAAGAACTAAAACGGTAAGGGTAAATTTTCTTGTTTTCATCATAGATACCACCTTAAACCTGCTTGAATTACTATATTTAACTATTGTGGTTATATATGCAAGAAACATAAGATTCTAGATAAACTGCCGACAATGTAGATATTATGAGGTGTTGTAAATATATAAAGTAATATACATACTTCATATTGTATATCGACAAAATATCACTTCAAGTTAATACTTTTTTTAAAAAAGGTGACAGGCACCTAACTTATTAACTCAACTTTCCCACTTATAGTATTTTGAGGCTCTGGTTGCTCACAAGTTAAGGAAAAAAGTTTACTTTTTGACCGCGGTGAGCAATGCTACGTTAGTGGCAAAGAGCCCATAAATACTGTGGGAAAGTTGAGTTGTTAATTATTATATGGAAGGTATTGCCTGTAAGTAAATCATAAATCTTATAATTCAGCCTGTTAATTAATAGAATGTAGTATCATTAAGTGGTACAATTATAAAATTATTGTTATAACAACAGAATTTGCTGTACATATATATTTTCAAGTTTACTTGAAAAGTGCTAATAAATTATATAAAATTTATAGGTATGGTATATTGAATACAATATAACTCTACATTATAACATTGAGGTGTATCAGGATTGTGTTTGTCAACATCAGTCAGTGAACAGGAGGAAATACTAAGTTGAAAAGCGGTTTCTTTAAAGAAGCATTGGATTGGCTACTTCATATCGTGGCAGCAGTAATAATAGGTTTTCTTATAGTTACTTTTGTCGCACAAATAACAGTTGTAAACGGAAGATCTATGGAAAATACTCTTTATAATAATGACCGTCTCATTATAGAAAAGATTAGTCCGAGACTGGAAAAAATTAAAAGAGGAGACATTGTTACTTTGGATGTTTCGGGTATAGAGAGAATTGAACGAAGTCCGATAATAAAAAGAGTAATAGGCATTGAAGGTGACTTTATTGAAATAAAGTATGGTATAGTATATGTGAACGGAAATGCATTGGAGGAAAACTATATCAGTGGAGATGAGACTTTTGAAGTTGAAGCAGAATACAGCTCTGTTCTAGTTCAGCCGGGACATATATATGTGCTGGGGGATAATCGTAACAGAGGACAGAGCAATGACAGCAGGAATATAGGGACCATCAACATTGACAGGGTTATAGGCAAAGCAGTACTGAGGTTTTTTCCTGTAAACAGGTTCGGTTTGCTCTAAAATCAGCCTAAAATAAAGTAATGAAACGTATAATTTTATTAAAACATAAGCAGAGTTTTCAGTCCTGGGTTGAATGTATCTTGAAAGGGGCGTGAATGCAGCTTTTTGGCTGCGCAATCTATGAGAAAACTTTTAAATATCGGGCTGGATGTCGGGTCAACTACTGTTAAAATTGTTGTACTTGATAAGCACGATAAAATGGTATTTAGCAAGTATCAAAGGCACTATTCAGATATTAGAAAAACAATTTATACTCTTCTTTGTGAAGCTTATGAGATCTTCTCTGACGAAGATATAACAATAATGGTAACTGGTTCAGGAGGTATATCGGTTTCTGAATGGCTTGGAATTTCTTTCATACAGGAAGTTATTGCGAGCACAGGAGCTATTGAAGCCTATATTCCGCAAACCGATGTTGTTATTGAATTGGGTGGAGAGGATGCCAAAATAACATATTTTGACGGTGGCATTGAACAAAGAATGAATGGTACATGTGCAGGTGGAACAGGAGCATTCATTGATCAGATGGCCTCCCTTTTAAAAACGGATGCATCAGGTCTCAATGAAATGGCAAAAAAGTATACTGTTATTTATCCTATAGCTTCAAGATGTGGAGTGTTTGCAAAGACTGACGTACAGCCTCTTATAAATGAGGGGGCTGCAAAAGAAGATATTGCGGCTTCTATTTTCCAATCGGTAGTCAACCAGACTATAAGCGGTTTGGCATGTGGTAAGCCTATAAGAGGCAATGTTGCGTTTTTAGGTGGTCCGTTGCAGTTTTTGTCCGAGCTTAGAAACAGGTTTGTAGAGACTTTGAAGCTCACAAAGGATCAGGTTATAAGTCCTGAAAATGCTGAACTGTATGTTGCTTTAGGTGCAGCTCTGGCATCAAAAGGGTCTTATGTTATACCTTTTAGGCAGATTAAAAACAAACTTTCCATGCTAAGCGAGGTATCATTAAAAGGGGTTGAAAGGCTGGAACCTTTATTTGGGGGAGAAAAAGAGCTTGAAGCGTTTCGCGCAAGACATGGTGTTGCAAAGGTAAAGAGATACGATATAGGACAGTATGAAGGAAAATGCTTTCTTGGTATAGATGCAGGATCAACAACAACAAAAGCCGCTCTTATTAATGATAAGGGAGAACTTTTGTATTCGTACTACGGAAGTAATAATGGAAGTCCTTTAAAGTCGGCTATAAAGATTTTAAAAGAGATATACCACAAGATTCCGGAAGGTGCAAAGATTGTGAATTCAACTGTTACCGGTTATGGAGAGGGACTTATAAAGGCGGCTTTAGGTGTAGATATAGGTGAGATTGAGACAATAGCCCATTATAAAGCGGCAGATGCGTTTCTTCCGGGGGTTGACTTTATTCTGGACGTAGGCGGACAGGACATGAAGTGCCTTAGAGTCAAGAACGGTGCAATTGACAGTATTATGCTCAATGAGGCATGCTCCTCAGGATGCGGTTCATTTATAGAAACCTTTGCCCAATCTCTTAATATGAATGTTACAGACTTTGCAGCCGAGGCATTATTGTCACAGCAGCCTGTTGACTTGGGTTCAAGGTGTACTGTTTTTATGAACTCAAGGGTTAAACAGGCACAGAAGGAAGGAGCATCTGTTGGGGATATTTCAGCTGGACTTTCCTACTCGGTTATAAAGAATGCACTTCAAAAGGTTATAAAAATCAGGGATCCGAAGGAATTGGGTGAGAAAATTATCGTACAGGGAGGTACGTTTTATAACGATGCTATTTTGAGAAGCTTTGAGATTATTTCAGGAAGAGAAGCGGTAAGACCTGATATTGCAGGGCTTATGGGTGCATATGGAGCTGCCCTGATAGCAAGGGAGAGATACAGTGAAGGCTATAACAGTACGCTTGTCAAAGCTGGAGAAATTGAAGATTTTGTAATGGATACATCCATGAAAAGATGTAATTTGTGTGGTAACAACTGCCTTCTTACAGTAAACAAATTTTCAGTCGGAAGAGAATTTGTATCAGGAAACAGATGTGAAAAAGGGGCCGGGATAGTATCGAAAAGCAAAGATGTACCTGATTTATTTGCATATAAATATAAAAAGGTTTTTTCATACACACCGCTTAGGAAGGACGAAGCAGTAAGGGGAACGGTAGGTATTCCAAGGGTACTTAATATCTATGAAAACTATCCGTTCTGGCATACTTTTTTTACTGAACTGAAATTCAGGGTGGAACTTTCACCCAGATCCTCCAAGAAAGTTTATGAACTTGGTATTGAGACAATACCTTCGGAGTCTGTCTGCTATCCTGCGAAATTGACTCATGGTCATATTATGAGTCTTTTAGACAGAAATGTAGATATTATTTTTTATCCCTGCCTACCGCATGAAAGGATTGAATACAAGGAGTCCGACAATCACTACAACTGCCCGGTAGTGACATCCTATGCTGAGGTTATAAAAAACAACATGGATGTTCTAAGAGAAAAAGAGGTTTTGTTTTTAAATCCATTTTTGCCTTTCGATGATAAAAAAAGACTTATACAGAGGTTGTATGAAGAATTTAAGGATTTTAATATTTCTTTACCGGAAATAAAAAAAGCAGTTGAAAAGGCATGGAAGGAAGATAATGAAGTAAAGAAAGATATAAGGGCTAAGGGCGAAGAAGTTATTAGATACCTTGAAAAGAGTGGGGGAAAGGGTATTGTACTGGCGGGACGTCCTTATCATATTGACCCTGAAATAAACCATGGTATACCCAACATAATTACCGGCTTTGGTATGGCGGTCCTGACCGAGGATTCAATAGCACATTTAGGGGAGGTTCAGCGCCCCTTAAGAGTTGTAGACCAGTGGATGTATCATACCCGGCTCTATAATGCTGCAAGTTTTGTGAAAGACAAGAAAAATCTAGAGCTTGTTCAGTTGAATTCTTTTGGTTGCGGGCTTGACGCAGTAAGCACTGATCAGGTTGAAGAAATACTTTCGAGCAGTAAAAAGATTTATACGGTAATGAAAATAGATGAAATAGACAATCTTGGTGCTGCAAAAATACGTATACGTTCTTTGAAAGCGGCAATGGAAGAAAGGGATAAAAGCGGATTTGAGCCTTCTTACGGAGACGCTAAATGTAAAAAAGTACTTTTTACAGAGGATATGAGAAAAAAGCACACTATACTGGTTCCTCAAATGTCTCCTGTTCATTTTCAGTTTATTGAGCAAGCATTCAGGGTTTCAGGGTATAATATTGAAATTCTTCCGTCTGTTGATGTCAGGGCTGTTGATGAGGGACTGAAATATGTCAACAATGATGCGTGTTATCCGTCTATAATTGTAGTGGGTCAGTTGATGGGGGCATTGAAGTCAGGGAAATATGATATCAACAATACATCTGTAATGATTTCGCAGACAGCAGGAGGGTGCAGGGCAACAAATTACATTGGGTTTCTGAGGAAAGCGCTGAAGGATGCGGGATTTCCACATATACCCGTAATATCTTTGAATTTTGCGGGATTGGAGAAGAATCCAGGATTTAGAATAACACCGAGCCTGATAAATAAAAGTCTTATGGCACTGATCTATGGTGATTTATTAATGAGGCTTTTGTACAGAGTCAGACCTTACGAAAGGATAAAAGGTTCAGCCAATCTTTTGTATGATTATTGGGTCGATAAGTGTATGGAATCTTTACAAAACGGAAAGCACAAGGAATTTACGCGAAACATTTACGATATGGTTGAGGAATTTGACAATCTGAGTTTGAGTGAAATTGAGAAACCAAAGGTGGGACTGGTTGGAGAGATACTTGTAAAATTTCATCCTACTGCAAATAACAATATTGTGGACATTGTGGAAAAAGAGGGTGCCGAAGCTGTTATGCCTGATTTAACAGATTTTCTTCTATATTCTGCGTATAACGAGAATTTCAAGTATTCCCATCTTTCGGGCAGAAAGTTAAAAGCGATTGTAAACAATATGGCTATCAAGGGGATTGAGTATTATAGAAGGCATATGAGAAAAGCTCTTGAAATGAGCACGCGTTTTCATCCGCCTTGCAAAATAAATGAGCTTGCCGATATGGCATCTGAAATTTTATCAGTCGGAAATCAGACAGGAGAGGGTTGGTTTCTGACCGCAGAAATGCTGGAACTTATAAAAAACGGTACACCAAACATCGTATGTATGCAACCTTTTGCCTGCCTGCCAAACCATATAACAGGGAAGGGTATGATAAAGGAGCTTAAACGCAGGTTTCCAGATTCTAATATCGTCGCTATTGATTACGACCCCGGGGCAAGCGAGGTAAACCAGCTCAATAGGATTAAACTTATGATGTCAACAGCATTCAAGACCTTTAGCAAGGATCGGGTTGATTATCAGAACATGGAAGAGGAAGTGCGGGTTGTGGAAAAGGATAGCAAAAGAATTAAAACCCCGGTATAGGCAACGCATAAAACTATTGACTGCAAATTTAAAAACTACTTTGATTTAAATAATTTAAATCAAAGTAGTTTTTTATGTAAAGTAGAAATTATTTTCATATTAACGGTTGCTTTATGTACTTGCAAAACAAGTCTACTGTGAGTGTGCTAAGTTTTACTTTACATGTCGGCAAATAAGGACAATCCGTTATTAATTGCTAATAGACCATGTTATCAACACTGAATATATTGAGATAGGGGTCGTTGGTATCCTGACTTTTCATAAATTCATATTTTTCCAAAAGGTTTTTATGCCCGCAACATTCGCATTGAAAGTTTAGTCCGTTCAATTTTGTAATTTCAATTTCGGGTAGATTTAAAATGACAGATTTACAGTTGTAGCAGATTAACGACTTAAAATTATACATGTGCCATCCTCCTTGTTTTAGGTATATTGATTTGTTTTAGAAAATCTAAAGCGGATTGTAAAACAGAAATTCAATTACAGCAGACAACTACAATCTTACAGCAATTTTCTGAAAACTAAAAGCAAACGACTATATTTACACTTAAACGACATTAAATAATTAAAAGATAAACATTTAGTTGCATAATTCTGAACAAAAACGATTCGAGAAACATTATGTTTACACGACATGTTACTTTATGTATATATATTATATTACCTTTTTTGATATAAAGCAATATGTATTGGAAATAAAATTGAAAATATTTGTACATCCTTTGTACATTATCTAGTATGATTGTTACAGGCAAAGAAGTTGTAGTGCAGGAGTTCTTGACTGTATCACAAAAAGTTGATATTGTAATTCCATAATGGTTGGATGAGGAACAGGAGTTGAGATATTATGAATTCCAAGATTAAAGGCGAGATGACCGATAGGCTTTTTGAGGCAATAATGATGTTGAAAAATTTGGAAGAGTGCTATAATTTTTTTGAAGACATCTGTACAATATCCGAAATCAAAGCATTAGCCCAGAGGCTAGAGGTTGCAAAGATGCTTAGAGAAGGAAGGACTTACACGGAAATATGTGAAAATACAGGTGCGAGTACCGCAACAATAAGCAGAGTGAACAGAGCACTGCTTTATGGTGCAGACGGTTATAAAACTATTCTGGAGAGGCTTGACAATAGAACTTAAGAAAAATTAACATCAACACATGTTTTTTTGTTGATTATATTTATAAAATTAGGTATTATTACAGTGTATAGAATTATGATATGAACACATATAAAAAGCTAGCATAAGCTTATTGAAATAAATAGCAAACAGGCAAATAGGCAAATAGGCTAATAAGCAAATAAGCAAATAAGCTAATAAGCTAATAAGCTAATAAGCAAATAAGCAAATAAGCAAATAAGCTAATAAGCTAATAAGCAATATGAGGAGATATTAATGTTAAGAAGGCTG
>CAYPCH010000092.1:0-15643 GCA_964409165.1 uncultured Oscillospiraceae bacterium
ATTAGCTTTTACATCTTTAGAATTAGCCTAAGGATAAAGTTATTAACATTTTTAATCTTATTTTAAAACTTATTAGTATAAAAGGTTTCAATAAAAATGACATTGCTATCGAGGGTATTTATTTTTTGACTCTTTATAAAGTACAAGTGCATGCAAATAGGCTTTTACTTGATTCTGGAATGTGATATAATTTACCGCGGAGGCGATAACTATTGGAAAACTATGACCCTGAGCAGGAATATTTGTTGCGTGAGAAGAAATACAAGGAACAGTTTGAAAAGGATAAACAACAATTCAATGCATTAAGCAACTTGCGTCTGGTTGCGTTTTTAGGAATTATAACAGGAGCTGTTTTTTTATATTTGAGTTATTACATACTGGGAAGCGTATTATTTGTTATTTCGCTTGTTTCATTTATTATTCTAATTGTAATGCATGAAAAAGTAAAAGTTAGTAAGGAAAAAGCACTATCCTTAGTGGAAATAAATCAGAAAGCCCTTGGAAGAATTAAAGGCGAATGGGTTGAATTTGAAGATAAGGGTGAAGAATTTATTGACCAGAAGCACCCTTATAGTATTGATCTGGACATATTTGGTCAGGCATCGGTGTTTCAATGGATAAATACTACTGTAACGCCTATGGGAAGAAAGTTGCTGAAGGGTATTCTGACAAATCCGTTAAAAGACAGGGTTAAAATTAAAGAGAGACAGGATGCAATTACTGAGTTGTCGGATAAGTTGGATTTAAGGCAGCAATTTCTTTCAGAGGGAAGTTTTGATGTTAAAGAAATGAAAGACCCAGATGACTTGCTGGAATGGGCCAATAATAAGAATCCCATGTTCAGATATGCGTGGGTAGGATGGGGCGTAAAAATACTTACTGCATTGACAGTGGTTTCAATATTTTTACCATTTCTAAGCTTCGGATTTTTTCTTTATATGACAATACCGCTTTTACTTATTCAGGCAATTTTGTTTATTGTTAAACTTAAGTACTACTTCAATGTTTTTGAGGTTGCCGGACGGTATAAGGATCAGATTTCCGTATTACAAAAGCTGTTGACGGTTATTGAAAATGAGAGTTTTGAATCAAGGCATTTGAAAGGGATTAAAGAAGGCTTGACTCATAAAAAAGGAAGTACTACTTCTGGTGAGATCAGAGAATTATCTGTTATAGTAGACATGATGAGCTTTAAGTATAGCCCAGCATTCTATCTTTTACTTAATCTTATTTTTTTGTGGGATTATCATTGTATGGTTTTGCTGGAAAGATGGAAAGAACAATCAGGTCATAATATAGGTAAATGGCTTGATGCAGTCGGAAGATTTGATGAGCTTATAAGCCTTGCAAATGTACGGTATGATAATCCCGAGTGGTGTATTCCTCAGATTACAAACAAGAAGCATTTCTTTTCGGCAAAAGGTATGGGACACCCGCTTTTACCCAAGGGAAGTCGCATTTGCAATGATCTTGATATAAATGGGTTTGGCAATGTTTTATTGATAACAGGATCGAATATGTCTGGGAAAAGTACACTTTTAAGAACTGTGGGACTGAATTTGATTCTTGCCTGTACAGGAGTTCCGGTTTGTGCAATTGACTTTAAGTGCTCGGTTATGGATGTTTATACGTCAATGAGGGTAAACGATAACCTGGAAAAAAAGATTTCTTCGTTTTATGCTGAATTGTTAAGAATAAAGACAATAATTGAAGCTGCAAGCACGGATAACTCTCTTTTATTTTTATTGGATGAGGTTTTTAGAGGAACCAACACAAGAGACCGTCATGCAGGAGCGAGTGCAGTATTGAGAAAACTTAGTAAAATGGGTGCAGTAGGACTTGTTTCTACGCATGACCTTGAGCTAGGCGAACTGGAAAATGATAAGGATATGTATTTGAGAAACTACCATTTTGTTGAGAGTTATGATAACAATCGAATAGTTTTTGACTATAAATTATATCCGGGTGTATCAAAGACTACAAATGCAATTTACTTAATGAAAATGGTTGGAATTAATGAGTTTTAGCATTGTCTGTTGATTAATAAAATTGAGTGCCTAAAAAAGATAATAAATCAAAAAAAGGTGACGAATCCAAAGAAGGTAATAGAGCGAATTATGCAAAAGAATATCGTATTTCCGGAGTGGAAGGGAATGAGATGGCGAGAGAGTCTGTTCTTTTTTTGTTTTAAACCCCCTTAAAGCTATGTACATTTTCGAATTTATATTATAAAATGTAGTTATATCAATTTGTTTGTTAGTATTGACCCTTGAAGGGTAAGGGGAGGTACGAATTAAATTAAATATTTTGTCTTGATTGTCTTAATAAAGTACGAAGCAGTAGTCATTTCACAAACACAGTATCAGAAGTATTATTTCGAGTTTGTTTTCTTTCATTATAATAAATTTAGTACAAGAAGTAGCGTGTTATCAGTATTTCATTTACGATTTGTTATTTCAAGACACCCTTAGAGGTTATAAAATTATTTATATTTATATTTTAATGCTTATGCCGGGAGGTGAAATATTTACGATAATGATATAAAATATTTCAGTTCATATGAAGAATTTTTGGGGGAGAGTGAGTGTTTCAATGATAAGAAAATCTTATGCAAAAAGAATTCAGGCTTTTGTTTTAGTAGCATGCATGTTAAGTTCAATACTAAGCACTATGATTGTCTTAACACCGATTAGTAGTGCTGCTGAAGTTGAATACAACTTTGCAAAAGCTTTGCAATTATCGCTTTATTTCTATGACGCAAACAAATGCGGTGAGGGAATAACGGGGGGATGTCTTGAATGGAGAGGAGACTGTCACGTAGAGGATAATGCTATTCCGCTTATTCCTAAGAATGAAGAGAGCTTCGGTACTAACTTGTCAAAGGCATTTATAGATGCAAACAAGAAGTATTTGGATCCGGACGGAGACGGTACTGTGGATTTGAGCGGCGGAATGCATGACGCCGGAGACCACGTGAAATTCGGACTTCCTGGTACATATGCAGGTTCCACAGTCGGATGGGGCTTTTATGAATTTAGAGAGGCTTATGAAAAGACAGGTCAGGATGAGCATGCAAAGGAAATTCTCAGATGGTTTAATGATTTTTTTCTCAAATGTTCATTTTTTGATGAAAATGGAGAAATTATTGCTTTCTGTTATCAAGTGGGAGAAGGGAATATTGACCATAATTTCTGGAATCCGCCTGAACTTCAGGATTCAAAGGTTTTAAAACTTTTTGCAAGACCTGCATATTTTGCAACGCCTGAAACACCTGCAAGTGATATGTGTGCAGGTGCAGCAGCATCTCTTGCAATAAATTACCTGAATTTTAAAGATGAAGATCCTGAGTATGCTAAGGAAAGTTTGGATACAGCCATAGCCCTTTATGAATTTGCTAAAAAATATAGAGGTTTGGGTTATGACGGAGGTTTCTATACTTCATCCTACGATTACGATGAATTGTCTTGGGCTGCTGTATGGCTCAATATTATTACAGGAGATATGCAGTATATTGATGATATTATATCAGTTGACGAGGATGGATACTATACAGGTTATATGCAAAGAATTATAAAGGATACAGGAAATACTTGGCAGAATATATGGGTGCACTGTTGGGATACAATTTGGGGTGGAGTATTTGCAAAGCTTGCTCCTATAACAGATACCGACAGAGATTGGTATATTTTCCGTTGGAACCTTGAATACTGGTCAGGAATTCCGCATGAAAACACAGGGGATACAACTTTTCTTTCCCAAAGTCCAGCGGGTTTCAGCGTTGTAAATCCATACGGTTCTACAAGGTATAACACTGCGGCACAGCTATGTGCGCTGGTTTACAGGAAGGAAACAGGAAGAACAGATTTTGCTGATTGGTCAAAAAATCAAATGGAATACATCATGGGTAATAATCCTATGGAACGAAGTTATATTGTAGGTTATTCTGAGAACTGTGCAAAGCACCCTCATCACCGTGCTGCTCACGGTTCAAAGACGTTGAGCATGCTGGATCCGCCGGAACACCGTCATACACTTTGGGGGGCTCTGGTTGGAGGTCCTGATTTGGAAGACTATCATAAAGATGAGACTACCGATTATGTTTATAACGAGGTTGCAATAGACTATAATGCTGCGTTTGTGGGTGCATGTGCAGGATTATGGTATTACTATGGAGAAGATTTGGGACATAAGGCTATTGAAGGGGAATTCCCTCCAAAAGAACCTCCTGTTGACGAATTTTACCTCGAAGCGAAGGTAGAGCAGGAAAATAAAGAAAGAACGCAGGTAACAATGAAAATATATAATTTTTCCTGTCACCCTCCGCGTTTTGAAGACGGAATGATGACCAGATACTTCTTCAATATTAATGAATTGCTTAATGCAGGGCAGACAATTGACGATGTCCGTTTGGAAGTATACTATGACGAGAATAAGGCCGGTTATGATGGTGAGGTAGCTCCTTCAGGTCCGGTAAAATATGATGATAACGGAATATATTATGTTGAGTTTGACTGGAGTGGACGCATTATATACGGCACACGCGAACTGCAGTTTGCATTGATAGTTGGACAGGATTCTAATTACAATAGCAACTGGGATCATACAAATGACTTCAGCCGTGATGGACTTACGGGTGAATATGCTTTGACTGAAAAGATTCCTTTGTATTTGGACGGAGTTAAGGTATTCGGCAATGAGCCACCTAAAGGTAATTCTACTGCTGAGCCGAGCAATGACCCTAATGTCACACCTTCACCAACGCCACTGAGCACACCGTCCCTACAGGTTATGTACCAATGTGGCGAGCCAGATACAGCAAGTGATATCAGGGCTTCGATTAGAATTAAGAATACAGGAAGAACGGCTGTAGATCTCTCCGATGTGAAGGTGCGTTATTGGTATACAAAAGAGGGAGCTGCATCACAGACCTTCTCATGTGATTATGCTCATATGGATGCAGAAAAAGTTACAGGAAAATTTGTCGACGTTGGGGAACCGGCAGAAGATGCTGACAATTACCTTGAAATAGGATTTGCAGATAATGCTGGAAGCCTTGGTCCGGGAGCCGATACAGGCGTAATACAGTTTCGGATTGTAAACGGAAGTTTTGGAAGCTATGATCTGAGTAACGATTACTCCTATGATGCTAAAGCAAAGGATTTTGTTTTGAATTCAAAGCTTACCGCATATGTTAAGTCGGAATTGGCTTATGGTGTTCCGCCGATAAAAGAGCCTATTATTGATATTGTTTACGGTGATTTGAATGATGACGGTGTTGTTAATTCTACAGACTATTCCATTTTGAAAAGGTATATATTAGGCACTATAGAGAACGTGCCGAAAATACAGAATGGAGACCTGAATGGGGATGGCTCTATAAACTCCACCGATTACGGCTTGCTCAAGAGGTATATATTAGGTCTTATACCCACTATACCCATTATACAATAGAGTGATAGAAGAGATAAATGATTTTACAAATTGTAATGACATGAATAAGCCCTGTGGTTTAACCGCAGGGCTTATCTATAATATTTCACTCACCGATTAAATTGTTGTTGTCACAAAAAGCAGAAGAACACTTTATTTTTCTATAAATACTTCAAAAATTGTTTTTAACAAATCCTTATCCATTGAAGAACTTCCAACCATAATCTCGAACTCACCAGGTTCAACTACTGACATTAGGTTTCTGTCAATTAGTGCCAAGGATGAAACCGGTATTTCGAGATTTACGGTCTTTGTTTCTCCGGGATCTAAAGTAATACGTCCAAATGCTTTCAGTTCCTTTATAGGAGTGGTAACCGAGCTGCACATGTCATTTACATAAGCCTGTACTATTTCTGTACCCTTAAGGTTTCCTGTGTTTTTTACATCAACAGATACTGTAAGTGTATCTGTTTGAGTTAGTTTTGTTTTAGAAAGAGACAGATTGGAGTACTCGAAGGTTGTGTACGAAAGTCCAAAACCGAAGGAAAACAAAGGTTCGACAGGCATATCAATATATTTGTCAGTATGCCATCCAGGATATTGATTATAGAAAACTGGTTGTTGGCCTACTGCTACAGGGAAAGATATGGACAGTTTAGCGCAGGGGTTAAAATCACCGAAAAGTATTGATGCAACAGCATTGCCACCTTCCATTCCAGGATTCCAGGCTTCCAGGATTGCGTCTACATTTTCCTTTATCCAAGGCACGGTGAGAGGTTTGCCGTTTAGCAGAACTGCGGTAAGGGGTTTTCCGGTTGACTTAAGAGCTTCAAGAAGTTTTTGTTGAGAGCCGGTAAGGTCAAGGTTTGCTCTATCACGGAATTCACCGTTGAGTACAATGGTATCACCGACTACAGCTATTACTGCATCTGCTTTATTTGCCGTTTCAACTGCTTTGTTTATGTTTTGTATGTCAGGGTCTATAGTATCACAGCCCTTTTCGTATAACACTTCAATATCACATCCAGCACGTTTCTTTATTCCTTCAAGAATTGTTGTAATAGATGTTATGTCGTAATTGCTGTTATATTCTAAAGTTGGTCTTTCCGGATGACGTCTTGGACCGAATGACCAATCGCCAAGAAGTGCCTGAACATCATCAGCATTTGGACCTATAACAGCAATTTTCTTTATATTGTCTGTCAGCGGAAGAGTATTGTTTTGATTTTTTAGAAGCACTATTGATTCCAAGGCGCTCTCATAAGATGCTTTTTTATGATCTTCACATCCTATAGACATTCTGGCATTGCCTGTTTGGGGATATCTTTTGTGATCAAACAGTCCAAGCCTGAACTTCATAAGGAGAATTCTACCACAAGCTTCATCAATGAGCTCTTCCTTTATTACACCTTCTCTTACCAGTTCGCAGGCGTTTTCATAAAATTCTGGAGTTGACATTATCATATCGTTTCCTGCTAATACAGATGTTTTACATCCGTCCTTTAAGGTGGGAGAAACTTTTTGCCTTCTGTACAGGTTCCCTGCATTGTCCCAGTCTGTAATTACAATTCCGTCAAATCCCCACTCTTTTTTTAAAATGTCCTTTATAAGCCATTCGTTAGCTGAGCAAGGAGTTCCGTCAATTGAATGATAAGCCATCATAAAGCTTAAGCATCCTGCATCCGATACCGCTTTGAAAGGGGGAAGGAAAATAGTTTTAAGCTTTCTTGCAGAAACATCACATTCCGATGAATCACGCCCCCCCTGTGTTTCACCGTATGCTACGAAATGTTTGGCGCACGCTATAATACTGTAAGGATCAGAAATATCCGTACCTTGGTATCCCTTTACAATTGCACTGCCAAGTACTCCTGATAGATAAGGGTCTTCTCCGAATGTTTCATCCACCCGACCCCATCTTGCATCCCTAGCGAGGCAAAGCACAGGTGAGAATGTCCAGTGAAGTCCTGTAAGGGATACTTCTTTTGCAGTTATACGTCCAATTTCCTCTATAAGATCCGGATTCCAACTTGAGGACATTCCAAGCTGGCTTGGAAAAACTGTAGCTCCGCTGTAAAAAGCATGTCCATGTATTGCATCAATTCCAAAGATAAGTGGTATACCTAGCCTTGTTTCTTCAGAAGCAATTTTCTGAAGACGGACTGCTTCATCATCAATTACATGCAGAAATGAGCCTATATTTCTTTCCCTGATCCACATTTCTGGGTCAAGATGTCCGTCAATCTGGCACATTTGACCTATTTTTTCTTCTATTGTCATTCGTGACAAAAGATCCTTTGTTCTTTGTTGAGGAGAACAGCTTGGGTCTTTATAAATCTCAGACATTTTAAAACCTCCAGTTTGTATTTGTAGTGCATATTCAAATTGCAAAAATGATTGAATATTAATACTGTTATTTTCTCATTATTTCTATTTAAAGACAAGAGTATTTCAATGCATACGATACATATGGCTATAGAAACAAAGAAGAAATAAAAGAAAATGAGACTTGTCAAACACAACCAATTGGGATAAAATATTATTATAGCTTTTTTAATAATTTATGTACTATTTTGTCACTTCGTATTAATTTTCTTAAGCTTTTAATGATATTTATCATTTTATAGCCCAGGTCAATTGATTTGGGAGTGGATTTGTTGAGAGGTTTTGTACTGTTTTGATAGTGTTATAAAGTTTCAGGAGGTTTGCGTATGATAATATTCGGATGGGGACACAAAACAGCAAGGAATTTTGGACCAGTTAGAAAAATACGCTGTGGTAATTGTAGCAACGAAACCAACTGGCATTTGCAAAAGTTGACCACATGGTTTACTTTGTTCTTTATCCCCGTTATACCTTATCAGATGAATTATTTGCTTGTATGCCCGGTGTGCAGGTGTTGTGTTGATGTTAAGAAGGAAGAGTTTGATAAATTAAGAGAGCTTATAAATAATGCTGAAAATCAGAACGATGTTGATGCTACCCAGTTTGACAGTGTTCTATCTGATGCAGGAGCAATCAGAAGGACGGAAACTCAGTTGAACTTTATCAGGCAGATGAAGGAACTTGAAATGAAAAGAGAAGATTAAACCGGTGCTTGTCACCTAAGTTATTAACTTATTGATCAATGTAACACCTCCTGTTATAATCTGGAACAGGAGGTGTTTTTATTAGTGCTATTTCCTGAAAGGAAATCCGGCAAAAACGTAAGAGATTGAATGAAATATTAATGGATGTGTGCTCAAGCTTTGGAGAATATGAGCTGATTAAGCAAGGTTCAAGAAAAAGAAACTTGACTCAGTTTTAAAAATGCTATATAGAAGATGCACTCAAACTGAATTATACCCTAAAAGAAATTGGAGATAATATCAAACTGCCTGCCACCTAAACTATTTAATTGTTTTGTAAATACTTTTTTCAAAAAAAGGTTTAAAATTAGTATGTAATAATATACCTATAAATTTTAGAAGGGGGACTATACATAATGTCATCCGGAAATATATTTAAAAACAAGGCCTTTCTAGTCAGCATTTCATTAATTCTTATTGTGTCGGTTACTTTACTGAGTTTGTATATTTCGGGCAATCTCCCATGGAAAGGTGACAAACCTGTGTCATTGCCGCAACTCCAGACGATAGAAAACCCATTTAAAAACATTAAGATTGTACCGATGGCTCAGGACAGTACTGGAGTATCATTAACTTCAGGCTTTAAAATCTCTTTCGACAACGATTCGGACATTTCAACAGTTGAAAAATCTATCAAAATTATGCCTCAAATAGCCTATGCAGTCAGTAAAACAGCAAAGGGCGAGTTCCTATTAAGTCCGAAGGAAGAACTGAAGCCGAATAGCATATACAGGTTTGCCCTTTCTGAAGAATACAAACAGGATAAATCCTGGGCGTTTCAGACAAAGAAAACTTTCAGGATTGTAAAAACACTGCCAAGGGATAAATCAACATCGGTACCGAGCAACACCGGTATTGAAATTACCTTCAGCCACGAAAATCCCGTTGATGTTGAATCGCATTTCGAAATTTTTCCCCAGGTCAGCGGAAGGTTTGAATACCATAAGAAGACAGTTGTGTTTGTACCGAAGGAAACATTAAAGGAAGATATAATCTATACCGTTAAGATAACAAAGGGTGTAGGGCTTGAAGGAAGTGATGAAAAAACACAGGATGACTGTGTATTCAATTTTCAGGTAGAAAAACAGCAAACAGAATTTTATAAATTTTTTTACTTCAGTGATGTGCTTTTTAATTTTACATCAAACGTAACACCAGCGCTTAATGTAAATGTAGGCGACAATTATAAAAACGCCCCGGTCAAGGTTGATGTTTATAAATACAATAGCGATGAAGACTTTTATAAAAACATAAGTAAAGCCTATGAACTCCCCTATTGGTGCAATATAAACAAGAGTGAGCTTGATTTTGATATGTCAGGGCTCAGCAAAATTTCTTCCTTTGATAAAAAGATTGAAGAGCATAAAGGCAATTACTGGTATATGGATTTCGTAATTTTCCCAGAAGAACTATCCCAGGGTTACTATCTGATAAATGTAACCTGCAATGACGGTAAGCAGTATCGTACGCATGTACAGATTAATGATATGGCAACATCGGTAACGGTTTGCACAAACAAAACCCTGGTATGGGTTAATAGTACGAATACCGAAAAGCCTGTAAATGGAGCAAAGGTTGAGTTTATTGGTTCAGAAACAGCTGTGACCGGTGATGACGGTGTTGCAGTGATTGATAAACCGCTTAATATGACCGGAAATTACTACTGCTTCAAGGTCAGCAGCGATAGCAGTCCTGCTTTATATACCTTTAATTATAACAATAATTACTACTATGATTCTTCTTACGATCCGTCAAAGGGCAGTCCCCACGATAAATACTGGTCCTATGTATATCTTGACAGGGGAATTTACCTTCCTGACGATACGGTTAACATATGGGGGCTTGTAAAACCCCGAGATCAGGAGGAAGCGCCTTCAAAGCTTGAACTTCAGTTGTTCCGTTATGACTATTCTTATTACAGCGGGTTTTACTATGATGGGGAATTTGGGGTCATTGAGAATAAAGAGGTTGTTTTAAACAAATTCGGTACTTTTAAGTCGGAAATTAGCTACAGCAACCTGAATTCGGGAACATATGCCATAAAGGTAATTTATAACGGTCAGGTTATAAAAGAGAATATGTTTGAAATAAAACAGTATACAAAACCTGCATACCGAATCAGTGTGGATATGGGCAAGAATTATTCATTTGCATGGGACAAGATAGTAGCAGATATAAATGCGTCCTTCTTTGAAGGTTCGCCTGTAGCGGGGCTTGAACTCAATTACAGCTATTATAATGGTGCATCATACATGAGCTCAAATGTTGTATGTGATGAAAACGGGAATGCTAATGTCCGCATGGATTTTCAGAATCCGCATAAATACTGGCGCCCTCAGAATATATCCCTGAATGTAAGAAATGCGAAGGCTGAAGAGGAAGAAGTGAGGGCAGAAAGTGGTATTATGGTGTTCCCCAGTGATACTATGATAATAGCAAAAGAGAAACTTGAGGGTGACAAGGGTAAGGTAAGTGTTGAAACAAATCTTATTGATAAGAACAAACTTGATGATCTTGAGTACTTTTATGACCATGAAACATATAAAGGTAGCAGCGTCGATATGGATTTGAAAGCTTATGTATATGAGAACTATTATGAAGCAGTAGAAAGAGGAGAATACTACGATTTTATAAATAAAAGAACTCATAAGCTTTATTACTATAACTCGGTTAGGAAGCTTACAGAGGAAATTGATTTTAAAACGGTAGGCGGAAAGGGTAGCTTTGATTTTGAATTTAAGAAGGATTCGAAAATACAAAGGTATTATGATGTTGAAATACGAGGCAAAGATTCTCGGGGTGAAGAAATTGTTGAGACGGTATATGTGTATGACTGGTCAAGTTACCATAGATATGGTTTTGATAGTGAAGGATATGCATTAAAGAACCAGAGCGGAAAAGAAGAATTTAAAACCGATGACAAAATAGTTATGGCAATAAAGAATAACAATCAGGATATTCTGGAAGATGCAAAAGGCAAGTCGTTGTTTGTTCTTCTCAGAAATGGTGTGGTTGACTATACTGTAACCGACAGCACAGTATATGAAGCCAGTTTCAATGAGAAATATATTCCTAATGTGTATGTTAAGGCTTTATATTTTAACGGATCGTTGATTTATAATACAGGAATGATAGAAGCTCATTTTGACAGCAGTGAAAGAAAGCTTCAGGTAGATGTAACCTCTGATAAGGTGCAGTATAAGCCGGGGGAGACTGCAAGTCTTAATGTCAGCGTGAAAGATGCCGATGGAAGACCTTGCTCAGCAGAAGTTAATCTGAGTATAGTGGATGAGGCAGTATTTGCACTAAGGGATCAGAGCGTAGACACCCTGTCGTCCTTGTACTTTATTTCTGTATCATCAGGTGTTTTAGAGGAATTTGTATCTCATAAGACTCCTGACCAATATTACAATCCTATGGCTGAGTGCGGTGAGGGAGGAGACAGCGGTATAAGATCGTTTTTTAAAGATACCGCATTTTTTGACAGCATTGTTACCGGAAATGACGGTAAGGGAAAGGCAAGTTTTAAACTTCCAGACAATCTTACCTCATGGAGAATCACTTATCAGGCTGTAACAGAGGATTTGAAAGCCGGTAGTGGTAATGTTAATATTACATCAAGGCTTCCGTTTTTTGTCGATGTTATATATAACGACACTTTTATGGAGGGCGATACTCCGGTTATTACAATGAGAAGCTTTGGAACGGGATTGAAACAGGGAAGCGAGGTTTCCTATTCCGTTGTTCTCGAAAGTCCGGACGGACAAAAGAAAACCTTGACTACAAAGGGAAAGGCAAACGCAACGGCATGGGTTGAGCTTGGAAGATTAAAGGAAGGTAAATACAATGTAACTGTGAGTGCGCAAGCGGATTCTTTGAAGGATGGTATAAAAAGAGAGTTCCAGGTTGTAAAAAATATGCTTAGTGCTTCAAAGACAGACTTTTATAAGCTTGAAGAAGGGTTAAAGCCACAAGGAGGGGAATCACTTACCACACTGGTTTTCTGCAACAGCGGATCTTCAGAAGTTTATAATTCGCTGTTCTCATTGTTATATACATGGGGAGAAAGGGTTGACCAGAAGCTAGCCAGGAAGATAGCTGCAGAAACTTTGAAAAAGTACTACCAGCAGGAACTTCCGTTCTACACAGAAGAGGAATTTGATTTTACGAAATACCAGCTCTATGACGGTGGAATTGCCCTTTTAAGCTATGACAGCAGTGATGTAACTCTTACGGCTAAAATATGCTCAATATGCCCTGAAATGTTCGATACTAATGCTCTTAAAGCATATTTTTATAGCGTACTGGGTAACAGCGCATCAACTCCTGAGCAGGTTTTTACTGCGTATTACGGTCTTGCGGCACTTAAAGAGCCTGTCTTGATTGATGCTTATAACCTGCTTTCAACACCTGACCTTGATGTTAAGGATAAAATATACTTAGGTCTTGCATTAGCTGAGTTGGGCGATTATGATAAAGCAAGCGAAATATATAGAGAAATAGTAAGCTCCTATGGGGAAAAAGCAGACCCGAATTATCTTGTCAATATAGGAAAAGACAGGGATGATGTTCTTGAGAATACAGCCCTATGTTCAATACTTGCCTTTAAGCTACAAAAGGAAGAAGCATCCGGGATGTTTGGATATGTCAAAAGCAGCAATCCGTCAGAACTTCTATTAAACTTGGAGAAATTGATTTATATTACAAATAGCATACCTGATGTACAGAATAAAGGGAAATTTACGTACACACTTGACGGAGAGAAGAAGGCTGTTACAATTGACAAGGCGGAGCAGTTCAAACTTCTTCTTACAAAGGAAAAACTTGATACCCTTGCATTTTCAGATATAGAAGGGGATATTTCAGTAACTTCAATTTATACAGGTTCGCCCAAAGAACTTATAGGAAACGATGGTAACACCTTGGAGCTTTTGCGCATGTATACCGTCGACGGCACCGAAAAAAGCTCAGTAAAGCAATCAGACCTAATAAAGATTGTGATTGAGCCAAAGCTTAATAAGCTTGCCCCTGACGGTTATTATGAGATTACAGACATTCTGCCAGCGGCATTCAGGCATATTCCTCCGCGTTACTATGAATATAACGAAAATATCAGATACCCGTTTGAAGTAGATGGACAGAAGATTGTATACGGTTTTTACTATTCGGCAGAATCGGGTGTTATTCCGAAATTGGTATGCTATGCAAGGGCGGTGTGCCCCGGTGAATACACATGTGATAATGCATTTGTAAAGCACTATAACAGCAATGTATCAGGCTTTTCAGAGCAGCAGAAAATAACAGTGGAGAAATAAAGGGAGGAAGTATTTCATGAAAAGGCAAATAGCAATTTTATTGATAGTGTTAATGTTGCCGGGGTTATTCTTTACAGGCTGTGGCAGAATCCCGAATTCTTCGGAAACAGCTTATGCAAATTCGGACGATGAAGCTCCGGCTAATGCAAAGTCTACGGATGCTCTGATTTATGTAAAGCCGGGTGATGATATAAATGATGCTGTAAGCAAGGTGGAAAACGGCGGAGTCATTGTTCTAGAAGCTGGAACATACAAAATAAAAGACACTGTTGTCATATCCGGAAAAGAGAATATTACTATGAAAGGTGAGGGAGAGGTATGGCTTGATATTGAAGGTATTGACCACCATGTCATTACTGTCAGCAACTGCAGGAATATAGAATTCCATAACATAAAAGCCCAGCATGTTTTAAATGACGGAGATGAAAAGAGAAGTCCTGAAGATGCACGCAATGGAAGTGTTATCGGGGTAATTGACAGCACCAAGGTATTGTTTTTAAACTGTGAGCTTGTAGGGTGCGGTATATATGGTCTATATGCGCGGAATACCAGCGAAATAGATATAAATGGATGCTATATTCATCATAATTCACTAAAGGCTTTGAAATTTGAAAGCTTTAAAGGCGTAATGAATGTTTATATAAAGGGTAGCAGGATTATAAACAACATGGACTACTTGGAAAAAGAAGGCGATGTAAATATAATTGATGGCGGCGATAATACAATAACCGATAATAATGAGAAAGCATATAAGGAGCTGTAAATGAGAAAATCAGGAGTTTTAGTATTATTCTTGTTTTTACTGATTGCTCTTGCAGGTTGCATTGCGTCAGGTACTAAAGAACCTGAAAAGGAGCAACAAAGCTATACCCTGTCACAAAGGATTCCATGCAAGTATTTTATCCGGGATGATTTTATGGCTTCTATAAACAATACAAAGGAAACAGAAGATATCGACGGTACAATTACAGGTGGTGTGGTACCGCACCACCTGCTTGCACGTAATATGATAGCTGATTTCTTTAAAGCTCTGTCTGTGCGCAAACCTGAAATTGTTATTATTTTAGCCCCAAATCACCAGCGCATAGGAGAGAGGAAAATCAATACTTCATCAAGGGATTGGGAGACCTACTTCGGAACACTTGAAACTGATAAAGAAATTTCAAACAGGCTTATTGATGATGGTATAGCAGCTTCAAATCCTGTTGTGCTCGAAGAAGACCATTCAATATCCTCCCTTATACCCTATGTCAAATACTATATGCCAGAGGTAAGGGTTGTGCCTGTTATACTACATGGAAATCTGGGACTTGCTGACTCTGTGAGGTTTGGGAATTACATCAGTGAATTTATAAAAAAGGAAAACTGTGCAATTATAGCATCGGTGGATTTTTCACATTATCTTTCTGTAGATAAGGCGGATGAGATGGATGATATTACTTTTGATGCAATAGAAAGAAGAGATATGGAAGCAGTCAGCAGAATGACTAATGACAATCTTGATTCACCGCCATCCATAATTGCACTTCTTACGGCAATGAATGCAGTTGGAGCTCAAAGTATGAGTCTTATTGAAAATAACAATTCGGCAAAAATATCAGGGAAAAGTCACGATTATACAACAAGTTATTTTACCATGCTTTTTTATAGAGACAGTGGGAAGTAAAAATATGCTCAAGTAGTCAAAACTGAGAACCCTCTATGGGGACTCAGCTTTTTTATTAGGGCCATTTCCTGAAAGGAAATCCGGCAAAAATCTTTGGGACTCGA
>CAYPCH010000093.1:0-7676 GCA_964409165.1 uncultured Oscillospiraceae bacterium
CGTCACTTTAACTTGCAATTTTCAGACAGAAACAAGATGCAATAAGTTGTTTACAATATGCATTCTATATGTTATAATTCTAGATTGTGAAGTACGGACGGTCCGCTGTAAGATACAAGAACGTCTATGAGGGAGGGAGGAAGAAAAATGGATATTATAAGAGCTATTGAGCAGGAACAGATAAGAAGCGATTTGCCTAAATTGGAAATCGGAGACTATGTAAAAGTTCATATTAAAGTAAAAGAAGGCACTAGAGAGAGACTTCAGGTTTTTGAAGGAACTGTAATAGCATTGAAAAACTCTGGATTAAAGGAAATGTTTACTGTAAGAAGGATATCTTACGGTGTTGGTGTTGAAAGGATCCTTCCAGTTCATTCACCAAAGATTGACCATATTGATGTTGTAAGAAAAGGTAAAGTTAGAAGAGCAAAGCTTTATTACCTGCGTGACAGAGTTGGTAAAGCTGCTAAAGTAAAAACAAGACTTGTATAATGCATATAATAAAAAGGACTTTTATAAGTCCTTTTTATTTTGTCTTTCATATTTTTACTTTTCTTAAAAGTAAAAGGGTGATATAATTAGTTCTGAAAAGATTAGATGTATCCTGTAAATTTATTATAAGGACTGTATAAAACTATGGAATTGAACAAAAATTCTATAAATAATAGCAAGCAAGAAGACCTTAAGATGAAATTCGGTGTTGGTTATGAAGCTCAAAAGCCCAATTACCTTAAGGAAATAGTAAAATGGATTGTGGTTATAATTATATCTGTGTTATTGGCACTTTTGTTAAGAGCATTTGTGTTCGAATGGGTTATTATACAAGGTCAGTCAATGGAAAATACGCTATACAACAAACAGGTGTTGTTTATAAACAAAATTGAATACAGTTTTTTAAATCCCAAAAGAGGGGACATTGTTATAATACAAATAGACGAAGGCAACTGGGAGTATTTGCCTCTAAATAAGACTGTTCCAGCCCTGTCCACAATCATTCCTGGAAAAGATGAAGTGAATTATATTAAAAGAATTATAGGTTTACCTGGTGATGTTATTGATATAAAAGATGGTTATGTTTATGTAAATGACCAAATACAAAATGAACCTTATGTGAAAGGTATTACTGAAAGACGGGGAAGTGAGTTTCCTAAAGTAGTTCCTGAGGATAGTTATTTTGTAATGGGTGATAATAGAGAGTGCAGTAAAGACAGCAGAAGTTCCGATGTAGGTTTTATTGAAGGCAGCAGAATTAAAGGGAAAGCGGCATTTCGAATAAGGCCGTTAAAGGAGTTTGGCAGTATTTACGATTAAAGTTTTTGTTTTAAATGGAGGCATATATATGAATATAAACTGGTTTCCCGGGCATATGGCAAAGACTAAAAGATTACTTACGGAAAATCTTAAACTGGTTGACCTTGTTGTGGAACTTTTAGATGCAAGGATACCTTTAAGTAGTAAAAATCCGGATATTGACAGTATAGTAAAGAATAAACCCAAAATTATAGTGTTAAATAAGTCCGACTTGGCAGATGAGAGGATATCGGAAGAGTGGAGGAGGTGGTATAACTCAAAGGGTTATACCAGTATTTTTATTGACTCCATAAAGGGTAAAGGTATGAGCCAGTTAAAAAATAAGATGCGTGAGATTATGAAGGATAAGATTCAAAGAGACAAAGAGCGCGGAAGGCTTTTTAGACCTATTAAAACAATGATAGTAGGAATTCCGAATGTAGGAAAGTCCTCTCTTATCAATAAGATTGCAGGTAAGGCTAGTGCTGTGACTGGCGACAGACCCGGAGTTACAAGGGGCAAGCAGTGGATAAACGTAAACGATCAGATTCAATTGCTTGATACACCGGGGATACTATGGCCTAAGTTTGAAGATGATAATGTGGGAATAAACCTTGCAATTTCAGGAGCTATAAAGGATAACATTCTAGATACGACAGAACTGGCTTCAATACTTTTAGAGCGTCTTAGCGAAGAATACCCTAAAAACATACAGGAAAGGTATAAGCTAAGCTCTTTAGAGAACAAAAAGGGATATGAGCTTTTGGAAGAGGCAGGAAGGAGCAGAGGATGTATTGTTTCTGGAGGAGTAGTTGACTTGACAAGAATATCTGCTGTTGTACTGGATGAACTGCGGGGCGGAAAAATCGGAAGAATATCACTAGAAAGACCTGGGAAGGCTGGCGAAAATGAAAATGAGTAAAAGACCATCTGTTAAGGTAATTGATGACTCTGTAAAAAGTCTTGACATTGATAAAGCATTGGACAAACTATACCAGTTGAAAGATGAGTATGGAGAGAGACTTGATAAACTGATTTTGAAATACGAAAAGAAAAAGGTCGATATTGAAAAAGAATATTTGAGATTTCAAGCTATGTGTGCATATGAAAAGGAAGCATACAAAAGGGGGTATACCCTTATAGCCGGAATGGATGAAGCTGGAAGAGGACCGCTCGCAGGCCCAGTTGTGGCTGCAGCAGTTATTTTGCCGGGGGATGTTTTTATAAAAGGAATCAATGACTCAAAAAAGCTTGATGAAAAGAAAAGAGCGATACTTTTTGATATTATAAGAGAAAAGGCTGTAGATGTAGGTGTGGGAATTGTAAATGAAAAGGAAGTTGATGAGATAAACATTTTGAATGCAACAAAAAAAGCAATGAAAATTGCTGTTGAAAGTCTTGTAAATAAACCTGATATACTTCTCATTGATGCATTAGAGCTTGATGAAGTAAAAATTGAGCAAAAACCTATAATTAAGGGGGATTCCTTGAGTGTATCCATAGCTGCTGCATCAATTATTGCAAAGGTGACAAGAGATCGTATTTTAGAGGAACTAGATGCAAAATATCCGCAATATGGTTTTAAAAAGCATAAAGGCTATGGTACTAAAGAGCATATTGATTCTATAAGGGAACATGGCATTTGCCCCATACATAGAGTTAGCTTTACTAAAAATTTTTGTCAAGGAAAATTATAAAATGTATAATCAAAACAATAGAACTGCAGGTACAATAGGAGAAGAGGTTGCGGTTCAATATCTTATTAAAAACAATTACAGAATATTAGAGAGAAATTTCAGGTATAAAAGGTTTGGCGAAATAGACATAATTTCCCGGGAAAATGATTATGTGTGCTTTGTTGAAGTAAAATCAAGAAGTTCAATCAGTTTCGGTTATCCCAGGGAAGCGGTGAATTTCAAAAAGCAGGAGAACATTAAAAAGCTTGCTCAAATTTATATAGGAAAGCATGGGCTTTATAACGAGAATATAAGGTTTGATGTTGTAGAGGTCTACATAGACAAAAAGGGAAACGAAACGGATATAAAAGATGTTGTTATAATTAAAAATGCATTCTAGCTATTCCTTAGCGGATATAAAAGAAATATGGCATTTATCCGATACATAAAATAGTGATACTGTTATACAGTTTATTTTAATGAGCGAAGCGAATTTTCTTAAGGCTCCTATTAGTAAACAGGCAATTCCATGACGGTAGATCGGGGTGTAAAGGTTGAGGATAAGTGATTTTATAAATATTGATAAGAGTGCTCTTTCCGGTTTGCCCGACATATTGTCAAGGCTTAATATTGGTGATGTTGTAAGGGCAAAGGTTCTTGAGATAAGCTCAGATGAGATTTTGCTGAAGCTATTTGACGGTACGATTTTTAAGGCGGCAACAATGACGCGTATTGATGTGGAACGTGGGGATACGGTTGATTTTGTTGTTAAAGGTAATGTTGACAGCAAAATATTTATGGAAACATTAAAGGTAGGAGAAAAAAAAGAGTCGGAACTGCAAGCTAAAATAAAAAAAGAACTTACTGAATCTGGAATAAAGCCAGGTTCAATGAATCTCGAAATTGCAGGGGAATTGAAAGAAAGAGGCCTTCCGATTAGCAAGGAATATATAAGCCAGGTCATGGATAGCTTAGCCAAGTTTAAAAATCTTACCATCGAAAAAGCAGCATTTCTGATATCAAAAAATATTATTCCTGAAGAAAAAAGTATTTCAAGCTTGAATCAAATAGTTGATGAAAAACTGAAAGTTGGTACTGGCTTGGAAGATGTTTTTAAAGATGTCATGGAAATTAATGATGAAGGTTTTAAATCACTGTTGGGAGAAAAACTTGAACGTTTTGTTTCGGGCGGACTCGATAAAGAAGAGCTTTTGACGCAGACGACAAGTAAAAATCATTATTCCGAAATTAAAAACGAGATTAAAAAAGAAATACAGATATTGGTCGAGAGCGAATTCGTAAAACTTGACCCTGACTCAAAAATCCAGGAATTTAAAGATAGAATTATTCAGCATATTACTAGTGAAGAGGAATGTATAAAAAACCCGGAAAAGTTGATGGAGCATGTGAAAACCGATTTAAAAAATGCGGACGCTATAATTCGTGACGGCAAAAAAAATGTTGAGGATGCGGTAAAAAATATAATTGATAAATTAAAAGATATGGGAAAACACTCTGCAGATATGAAAAACGGCGTGTATAAAAGCAAACATGAGAGTGTTTTAAGAAAATCTTTGGAAGCTTCTTTTATAAAGATTGACCGTGATTTTTCAAAAGAAGGTATTGATATGAAGAAAACCTATAGAGATATGTTTGAAAAGCTGGATATAATTAAAGGCACTTTAGAGCAGTCAGACATCCCGAATAAAAGTGAGTTGACCAATAAAATTGAAAGTCTTCAGAATAATATAAAGTTTTTAAACGAAATAAACAACCACACTTCTTATGTTCAAATGCCTCTTAATATCATGGACAGAAGCACAACTGGGGAGCTTTATGTGCTAAAAAGGGAATCTGGGAAAAAGAGAATAGATCCTCAAAATACCTCAGTGTTTTTATCGTTGAATACTCAAAATTTAGGACAGATTGATTCGCTTATAAAAGTTGAAAGGAAAAATATAAGCATTAATATGAGGCTTGAGAAAGAGAAAATAATAGATATTCTCAAGGGCAAGTACAGAGAATTATATAACCAATTGTTAGAAAAAGGCTATAAACTTGTTGATATTAAATATCGTTTGTCTGGTGATGAAATAAATGTTTTAAATATAAACGAAGTTGCAGATAAGGACTTCAAAATGAAAAGGCAGAATATAGACTATAAGGTTTAGGCATTATGAGGAGGTGAGGTGCATGACTGAAAAGAAAGAGAAAATAAAAAAAGTGGCGGCTTTGAAGTATTCACCTGAAACTAGCAGCGCGCCGGAGATTATAGGTCTTGGAAAAGGTGAATCTGCCGATAAAATACTCGAAATAGCCAAGGAGAATAACATTCCAATTTATCACAACAGTGAGCTTGCAGAAACATTGAATACATTCAATATAGGTGATGAGATACCTCCGGAGCTTTATGAGATTGTAGCTGAAATTTTAATTTTTATAGGCAATATTGATAAGAACTATAAAGAAGAATAACTTATAATTGTAATATTCTTTATTTATTAGTATAATTGATATGGTTTACTATGTTTTTTATAGCTATAAGCCACAGAATTCGATTTAAGACAAAAGGAAATTACAGACTTTGTAATGTTATGCCAATGTATGGCGTTTTCTTAGGGGGATTATTTATAGTGCATGAAGGACACAGAAAAAGACTCAAGGAAAGATTTTTAAGGGAAGGACTTGACAATTTTGAACAGCATCAGATACTTGAGCTACTTTTATTTTTTTCCATTCCAAGGAAAGATACAAATGAGATAGCACATACTCTCTTAAATAAGTATGGCTCCTTATCAGGCGTGTTTGAAGCTGAATTTGAGGATCTTGTGAAAACGCCTTGGATAGGTGATAATTCTGCTTTTTTGCTGACACTGGTACCCGACCTTGCACGACGTTATTTTAATGACAAATGGAGAGACAAACCTGAGCTGAACAGTTCAACCAAAGCTGGACAATTTGCGGTTACTTTGTTTGCAGGAAGGCAGTATGAGGTGTTTTATGTTATATGCCTTGATGCTCAGAACAAGGTTAATTATGCAGAATTGGTACATGAAGGCACCATAAATGAAGCACCAGTTTATCCGAGACTTATAGTTGAAGCGGCTCTTCGGCACAATTCAAACAGTATAATACTTGCACATAATCATCCCGGGGGAAGTCTAAGTCCTTCGAGAGCAGATATCGAAGCTACTGCAAGAATACGTACAGCTTTAGAGTCAATATCCATAAAGGTAGTTGACCATATAATTGTATGCGGTGAAAAGTTTGTAAGCTTTGCAGAAAAAGGCTTTATCAATGATTAATCAGGAATCTTTCAAGTTAACATTTCTGGATTTCAGTTTTTTTTCAACGTGATCACTTAAAAACATTTGTATTACAGCTAAGAAAGGTACACCGAGAAACATTCCCATAATGCCGAAGGTTCCCCCTCCTAAAATTATTGCTGTTAGAATGAGCAGAGGACTTATTCCTACTTGGTCACCGATAATTTTAGGACCCAAGTACCATCCGTCAAACTGTTGCAGTATTAATATGAAAATAGCAATCCAAATTGCTTTTATTGGGCTTACAAATAATGTTATCAATATTGCCGGTATAGCTCCTAGAAAAGGTCCAACATAAGGTATCATATTAGTTACCCCAACAATCAGACTGATAAGAAGAGTAAACGGCATTTTGAAAATTGCCATGAAAACGAAGCATATTGCTCCTATTATAGCCGAGTCAATTGCTTTCCCGAAAATAAACTTGGAGAATACAAGATTGACTTTTCTGCCTATATTTATCAAATTGAAAGCAACACTTTTATCAAGAAAAGCATACATAAGTTTTTTGGTGTTCCTAATAAGTTTTTCCTTGTCATTTAGTATATAGATTGCTATTATAAGACCAAAAAACAGCTTGAACAGGGTAGAAGTCAGGTCTACTGTTTTCTTGAGTAAAAAACTTATTGGAAGATTGATAAATTTATTAGCTTCGCTCAGTATATCATTTACATATTTTATAACGAAGGGCTCGATATTGTATTTGTCCTGACTCTTTAAGCTTTCTATGGTTTTAGTTATCCAACTTTCGGTAGAGGAAATATAATTCGGCATGTTAGCCCACAAATCTTGTACATTATTTACCAAAATGGGAGTGATAACTGTTACCGAAATAAATATTACAGCCAAAAGGAAAACATAAATAATAAGAATACTTACAATTCTTCTTACCTTTAATCTTTTTTCCAGAAACACCATTATAGGATTCAGTAAATATGCTATACCTAATGCCCATATAAGATAGCTTGCTATGGATGAAAAATATTTAATGCTGTTGGTCAGTATTGAGGGTTTGTCAACCATTTTAAACATTAACATTGCAATCAATAGTATAGGTACTAATTCAATATAGGGAATTTTTTTGCCCTTTTTAATCATATAGGGAATCCCTCCTTGGCTCTTAAAAGCATATTTAAATATAATAATAATGTAATCGCTTTCCAGATGAAAGACTTGTAAATAAATAAAAATTGAAGCTTTGCCACCAGAACAGATAACATTTAAGTAATGCAAAAAAATATTTTAATATCATTTAAAGTTGCCCGATTGATTTTATAATAGATTATATCATATATTAAGAGGTATATACATAGATTATATATAAATTTTATGTTAAATTTAACATTATGAAAGATTATAAATAAGTAAATAAGTAAATAAGTAA
>CAYPCH010000093.1:7776-8889 GCA_964409165.1 uncultured Oscillospiraceae bacterium
ATGTTAAATTTAACATTATGAAAGATTATAAATAAGTAAATAAGTAAATAAGTAATGTTAAAATACTGATAAAATAAGATTTGAGGGGGATAAAATATGTTAGTGGTAGACGCACACTGTGATACAATAACGAAGATAATGGAGCTTGATACAGGCTTTTACAAAAACAATGGGCATATTGATCTTGAAAGGCTAAAAAATTCAGGTAGCTTTCTTCAGTTCTTTGCAGCCTTTATAGAACCTGCATATGTCCCTACAAATTCTATAAAAAGGGCTTTACAGATTATAGATAGGTTTCATGAAGAGATTGCAACCTATAATGATGAGATTATGTTATGTTGTAATTACAACGACATAGAAGGCGCAGTGAATGCAGGGAAAGTCGCTGCAATGCTTTCGATAGAAGGCGGAGAAGCACTTCAGGGAGATTTGAGCATATTAAGGATGTTTTACAAACTTGGGGTTAGAAGTATTTGCCTTACTTGGAATTATAGGAATGAAATTGCCGATGGCGTGAAAGATGGTGAAACCGGAGGAGGACTTACCCCTTTTGGAAAGAAAGTCATTAGAGAAATGAATAAGCTGGGTATGCTTGTTGATTTATCCCATATATCGGAAAGAGGTTTTTGGGATGTAATTAAGGAATCATCTAATCCTGTTATTGCTTCCCATTCTAATGCAAAAAAAATATGCTCGCATATCAGAAATCTGAATGATGACCAGATTATTGCGATAAAAGAAAATGGGGGTGTTATAGGGATAAACCTATATCCTGACTTTTTAAATAACAGCGGAGAGGCAGAACTGAAAGATGTTATAAATCATATAGAGTATATATCAGGCCTTATAGGTATTGAGCATATAGGTTTGGGTGCTGACTTCGATGGGATAGAAAAGCTGCCCTTGGGCATAGGCGGGGTTCAGGATATTTATAAGATATTTAATGAACTTGAAAAACTGAATTATTCATCACAGAATATAGAAAAAATCGCTGGAGGCAATTTTTTAAGATTGATTAAAAATATATTGAGGTAGAAAAACTACTGCCCCATAACAAGCGTATTCGTCTATTATTACGAATACGCTTGTTAATTTTTTATTTAGACCTTTTAG
>CAYPCH010000093.1:8989-15209 GCA_964409165.1 uncultured Oscillospiraceae bacterium
AAATTTGAAATAAAAATATTTACAACTTGCATTTTAATAAAAATAAGGTCTTGTGTGGAATAATATAAATTCCATCCATGAAGTTATAGAAGAGAGAAAGCCATTTATAACTGATGTGATGAAGATACTCAACATTCAACGACCTCCATATAATGTAAATAACATTTAGATGAATAAAAATATTTTGCATTTTTAATAACAAGAACTTGCAAAACTTAATATTATATATTAGAATAAAATTCATAATAATAAATATGGAGGGGTAGTAATGAAACTTTCAAACAAATCTCTTTCAATAAGTCCATCATCAACACTTGCTATAGATGCAAAAGCAAAGAAAATGAAATCAGAGGGAATTGATGTAATTGGATTCGGTGCAGGCGAGCCTGATTTTGATACACCTGTGCATATAAAAGAGGCGGCAATTAAAGCGATAAACGAGGGGTTTACAAAATATACTCCTGCATCGGGTACTCTAGAACTTAAAGAAGCTGTATGCAGGAAATTTAAAAGTGATAACGGTCTTTTATACAAGCCTTCGAATATTGTAATCAGCAATGGGGCGAAACATTCTCTTGTTAACGCTTTTCAGGCAATTTGCAATCCGGGGGATGAAGTAATAATTCCTGCGCCGTTTTGGGTAAGCTATCCTGAGATGGTTAAACTTGCAGAAGGTGTTCCTGTGATTATAAACACTACTGAAGAAGAAGGTTTTAAATTTACTATTGATAGGCTCAGGAAAGCTATTACAGATAAAACAAAGGCAATTGTAATGAACAGTCCGAACAATCCTACCGGAATGGTGTACAGCGAGGAAGAATTAAAGGCGATAGCTGATCTGGCGGTTGAAAAGGAAATATTCATTGTTTCTGATGAGATATATGAGAAGCTTATTTACGATGGTTACAAGCATGTAAGTATAGCGTCTTTTAATGATGACATCAAAGAATTGACAATAGTTGTTAATGGAGCATCCAAATCTTACTCGATGACTGGTTGGAGAATTGGCTATACTGCTTCTAATGACGTAATTGCAAAGATTATGGGGAATGTGCAAAGCCATGCAACTTCAAATCCGAACTCTATTGCTCAAAAGGCTGCACTGGCAGCTTTGGAAGGACCTCAGGACTTGGTGAGTGAAATGGTAACAGAGTTTATAAAGAGAAGAGATTATATGGTAGAAAGGATTAATTCCATTAAGGGATTGTCGTGTATCAAGCCTAATGGTGCATTTTATGTAATGATGAATATATCAAAGCTTATAGGTACCCAAATAGGAGGAGTAACTATAAAAGGCTCTGACGATTTTGCAAATCTTCTTCTTGAGAAGGCAAATGTTGCACTGGTACCAGGTTCAGGTTTTGGAACCGATATTCATGTGAGGCTTTCATATGCAACATCTTTAAAAAACATTACAGAAGGTTTGAACAGAATTGAGAACTTCTTGAAATAAATTTCACAAATTCCTTAAATCAACATGAGGCAAAATTGAGTACCCTCGATAGGTACTCAATTTTATGTTGTTTGGTTTTCTTTTATGGTGGATTTATAGTTTAAAAAAGTGTATAATTTATGCGAAATAGGATATTATGGAGGTTGGATAATTTGAAAAATACTTATGAAAGTCCTTTTAATTCAAGATATGCGAGCAGTGAAATGCAGGAAATATTTTCATCCGATATGAAGTTTAAAACATGGAGAAGATTATGGATAGCACTTGCTGAGGCAGAAAAAGAACTTGGGCTTGATATTAAAGAGGAGCAAATAGAAGAATTAAAAAAGTTCAAGGATGACATTAATTATAATGTTGCAGAAATTAAAGAAAAAGAATTTAGACACGATGTTATGGCTCACATTCATGCATATGGAGAACAGTGCCCCTCTGCAAAGGGAATAATTCACTTAGGAGCGACATCCTGTTATGTTGGTGATAATACTGATATAATTATAATGACAGAGGCTTTGAAACTTGTCAGGAAGAAGATAGTTAATGTTATAAGCAAACTATCCGGTTTTGCAATGAAATATAAGAATATGCCGTGTCTGGGATTTACACATTATCAGCCGGCTCAGCTTGTAACGGTCGGAAAACGTGCATGTCTATGGATACAGGATCTTCTTATCGATCTTGAAGACCTTGACTTTTTATTGTCTGGCATGAAGCTTTTAGGGTCAAAAGGTACTACAGGAACTCAGGCAAGTTTTTTAAGCCTATTTGATGGTAATGAAGAAAAGGTAAAAATGCTTGACACATTGATTGCTAAGAAAATGGGATTTGAAAATGTATTTCCCGTATCAGGTCAAACATATACGAGAAAGCTTGATAGCAGGGTATTAAATGTCCTTAGTGGTATAGCGCAGAGTGCATACAAGTTTAGTAATGATATGAGGCTTTTGCAAAGCATGAAGGAAATGGAGGAACCCTTTGAAAAGAATCAGATAGGATCTTCTGCAATGGCATATAAACGCAATCCTATGAGGTCTGAGAGAATTTCAGCACTATCGAGGTATGTAATAGTAGATGCATTGAATCCTGCAATTACTGCGTCAACGCAGTGGTTTGAGAGAAGTCTGGATGATTCGGCAAATAAACGTATCAGTATTCCTGAAGGTTTTCTGGCAGTTGACGCCGTATTGAATATTTATATGAATATTGCCGACGGCCTTGTAGTTTATCCTAAAGTAATTGAAAAGCACATACTGGAGGAGCTTCCATTTATGGCGACGGAAAATATACTGATGGAAGCAGTAAAACGCGGAGGAGACAGGCAGGAGCTTCATGAAAGAATCAGAGTGCATTCTATGGAAGCAGCAAAGCAGGTCAAAGTTGAAGGAAAGAAGAATGATCTTATTGAAAGGATATCCGCCGACAGCAGTTTTGGTCTTGATAAAGAGGAAATTGAGTCTGTGCTCGACCCTAAGAACTATATTGGAAGGGCGCCAGGACAGGTTGAAGAGTTTATTAATGAATTTGTAAAGCCTGTAATAGAAAAAAGCGGAGTCAGTGAATTAAAAGTTGAGTTGAAAGTTTAATTCCTAAGCAAACTGAATTATAAATTGAATTAGTTATTAGAAACTCAACTTTCCCCAAGTATTTTTGGGCTCTTTGCCGCTAAAGCAACATTGCTTACCGCGGTCAAAAAGTAAACTTTTTGACCTTAACTCGTGAGCAACCACAGCCTTAAAATACTATAAGTAGGGAAGTTGAGTTAATAAGGAATTTATTTTAGCTTTGGGGTGTTTAAAGCTTTCAGCATTAAGAAAGCTATTTGGAGCGGAGGGGCGAAAATGTCCCTCCTGATAAAAAGAGGAGGGAAAGAATTGTGATTAATAAATACAGCAATATTCCTCTCTATTTCCAATTGAAGAATTTAATTATTGAGAAGATTGAAAATGGGGAATATGCTCCGGACTCAAAAATTCCTTCAGAGCAGGAATTGTGTGAGATTTACAATATAAGCAGACCGACAGTGAGGCAGGCTGTTACAGAGCTTGCAAACAATGGATATCTTTATAAAGAGAAAGGTAAGGGGACGTTTGTCTCAAAGCCTAAAACATCAATAGACATAAAGGTATATACAGGTTTTACAGATTCAATACTTGATAATGAACTTACCCATGAAAGGGAACTTGTCTTAAGCGATATTATATCGGTAAATAATTATAAAAGGCTTGCGGAGGTATTTAAGCTTGGATATAATCAGATTATTGACTTTGCGCAGATAAGTTTTATTACAAGTCATAACAATGAGGTGTTGTCATTCAATACGTCGTATATACCCTTGAGTCTGTTTCCGAATATTATTGAAGATGTTAAAAATAGGAAGCCATCTTATGATATACTTAGGGGAAAATATCCGTTGCTTCCGACTAATACCAAAAGCACTCTTGAGGTTATATATTCCGACCAGAAGGACGCACAGTTTCTGATGGTGCAATCCGGTCTGCCTCTTATAAGAATTGAAAATATTATATATTCTAAGAGCGGTCAGGTAGTTGAATACATTATATCCAAATATAGGGCGGACAAGTGCAAGTTAACTTTTGAAAATGTAAAATAGCACTTTATTTTATTTAATTTTAATTCCCCAAATTTTTTGCCCCCTGGTTCCCACCACCAGCATATTGTCATATACTGCAGGAGAACCTTCTATGTTTGCTTCTAGGGGAATTTTGTCAAGAATTCTTCCGCTTATGCCCTTTATAAGATACATGTACCCTGCAGAATCGCTTTGTAATATATATGATTTACCGTCTTTCGTATATATATCCACTGGAGAGCTCCAAGAATAGCGGTCAAAGTTAATAACCCATATTTCGGTTCCTGTCTCTTTATCAAAGGCTATCAGTTTGCTACCGTTTTTTTTGTACGACTTAGCTATGTTGTATATGACTAGATTGTCAATGTCATTCTTGCCTATAACAGGGGAAGCTAGAGCACCTCCATTAGTTTCGCTGTTATAAGTGCACTGATATTTTTTTTCCCATTTGAGTTCTCCTGTCAATGCATTTATCTTTCTCACATAGCTGTATCCGTTTTCACCCTGCAAATCCACTTCGTTTGCTGTGTATAACATTACATTATTTTTGTCATGTTCTTCAATTGCGATTGTACTGTCGGAGTCATCGGTTACATCTCTTATCCATACAGGAGAGAGGGTATTCAGATCAACACACTTCAATGCTCCACCATTGTCTGTAAAATACCCCAAATTTTTATATGCAGCAATGGAACTTTCAATTCCCAAACTTCTCTTAAAAGGAGATAAATACCTGTATTTTGTTTCATCCGGAGCTATTGATATTATTCCTTTGACTGAATCGTACATCGTGTTAAGCTTAATGGAATAAAGCATACCGTTCTCACCGCATTCAAAAAGTGTATCCGACTCTTTATGAATAAGAGGAGTTGAATCAAATGCACCCCAGTATCGGTAAGAAGAGAGGTCGATGCCGTTTAGAAAATAAAGTTGCCTTTGATTTAGAAGATTAAAGATATAGAAACCTATCTTGACTTTTTTTTCGTTTACCTCATCAATTCCCTGACCTGCGTATAGAAGAGGATAGCCACGGGGGTCTACTGTTATACTCCCTTTTATAGGAGCCCCGATATTTATCTGAGACCTTGTCTTTGAACCGTCATCTAAATCCAAAAAGTATATTTTACCGTCTAAAGCACCATAAATCACTTCTTTGAGATCCTCTTTATCTGACTTGTTACTAAAAAGGTTCATTTTTTTCTTCAGATTATTGTCCCACTTGACTATCGAAGGTTGACCATTCCAGCCAACACCTGTCCATATATCAATATGTCCGACCTTAACACTCCATACTTTTTCCAGCTTCTCTTCCTTAACATCGGCATAACCGTAACTTGCAGAATTTCTGTAATTATTTCCTCTGAAGGTTGTAACTCCTTCAATTTTATTGTATTCTGAAGATGAACCAAAGCTTATTGGGTATTTGCTTTGATATTTCTCTACTTTCTCTTTACCTTTTATTATATCCCACTTAAAATTAAAATTTGACACAAGACATTCCGGGTCAATTTTTATTGTAGGATCAATTAGTTTTGAAGGAGTATTAGAAATTTTGTTTTCTTTTATTTCGTCCGGTATAATATCGGCTGAATACACTGATTGTGTTGTGCTGATGGTATCAGCTCCGGAAGCAGACAGATAATTATCCAGAAGTATAAAACCCGGTATAATTAAAACCATTATTATTATATTGGAGACCAATAATGTTTTGAATAAATTCATTTGAGTATCATCCTTTTTAGTGATAAGAGTATGAAAAATAATGATGTACAAATCTCAATAACTTAATCAAACAAACAGTGATAAAGTTTGCTGATAATAATCATTTAATACATTGCCTATAATTAAAGGATTCCAAGCGGATTATTAAAAATGTTCAGCTTAAAATATATAGCTTCATACTTTTATCATAAACTATTTAATTTGTTTTTCAAGTATAATCAGGTGAAAATTTAGTAACTTTCGTTTTAATATCAACTATAAAATATTATTATACATTAATAGAAAAATATGCATTGAGTAGAGAAAAAGCTCAGGGACTTCGAGTCCTCCAGTTTTTAATTATATTCATCACAAAAATGGTTCTATATTCGCAGGTATAAAAATGTGTTACTATTATGTTTTTAACTCAACTTTCCCACAGTATTTATGGGTTCTTTGCCACTAACGTAGCATTGCTC
>CAYPCH010000094.1:0-10905 GCA_964409165.1 uncultured Oscillospiraceae bacterium
TATGAACAATTTACCGTGTCATTTTTCATAAATTTTAAGGGTGGTGTATGATGGACTGGAAACAGTGTTGGTTACAGATAATGGTATTGTCCTGCCGGTATGAACGTAGATACTTGAAAATATAGACTGGGTGTAAGGTCAAACAAAACAGGACTATGAAAGCAAAGTATTTAGGCGTCTGGTGCTAAAATTGCATAAGATTTTTGGCAAAGGTTATGCTAGGAATTTGACAAAAATCTATTTCATGCTTCAACTATGATTAAAAGCGAATTTTATTGACAAATATGTAAAGAAAATATACAATGTAAAGGAATATATTAAAAAACAGGGGACTAATATGAACGATTATACTGGAAAAGGCAATGCTCTTTTTATTATTTTAAATGTAACTCATATATGTAATCTTTCATGTAAATACTGTTATTATGAATCAGAAATGCAGGATAAGCCTGGTAAAATGAGTCTTGGGCTTATTCGAAGAGTGTTTGAAAGAGCTGCAGAAAGTTCCTTTCAGGAAGTACAATTTTGTTTTCATGGTGGGGAACCAATGACCCTTGGGCGCGAGGGATTTATTGAAGTTTTAGAGCTTCAGAAGACGGTTATGGAAGGTAAGCCTTTCAAAAACAGTATTTAAACCAACGGAACTTTATATGTAGAAGATCTGATATATCTTAATAAACACTATCAGATCCATATTGGTCTTTCTGTAGATGGACCAGCCATTATTCATGACTTTAACCGGATTAATAAAAGCGGCGAAGGATCTTATAAAGATGTTGCATATACTCTTAGAAGATTGGCGGAGGAAGGAATTACCCTAGGGATTCTGGCTGTGTGTAGCTCAAAAACAGGGGAGCATATTGGTGAGTTTTATGAATTTTACAAACAAATCCATGGTATTGGTACAATGGATTTGTTGGTGCCTCATTTTATGGACAAGACCCTAAATATGCCAGTAGGACGTTTGGCGCAGATTTATAAAGCATTGTTCGACAGATGGTTTTATGACATAGAAGGGACATATAGCATAAGATTTTTAGAGTCTATCGTTTCAAGTATATTGGTTCGACGTCACGGTTTGTGCTCTTTTCACCATAACTGTTTTGCAAACAGGCATATTTTATCCATAGATACAGAAGGAAATCTTGCTCCTTGTGATAATTGCACATACATAAATCTTGGGAATTTAAACGAGATTTCTTTTGACGATGCGGTATTTGGAAATATGGAAAGAATGAGGTATGCAAGACGTGAAAGCCAGAGGCTTGAAAAGTGTGTTTTCTGTGAATGGTTTGATGTTTGTCGCGGAGGTTGTCCTTTAAATGAAAGTCCCCAAAGTGTGAATTTTTATTGTGAGGATTTAAAAAGTATATTCTATCATGTGCGATCTTGCCTTTTAAACCAGGGCATTTCGGTTGGGGAGACCGATATTGACAAACTTGGCAACATCCCAAATCCAAAGCTTAGAGATGCAGTGTATAATATTTTTCTCAAATAGTTATCGTTTTATATAATATATGAAATACCTAATTACGTAAAAAATGACACGGTAAATTCAAATTATAACATTTTCAGGAGGTGTAAATTATGAAGAAGATTAAAGTTTTAAATTCAAAAGCCGTTGATATGAAAGTGAAAGAAGCAAGCAATACTTTTGCATGTGAGCAGTCAAAGTGTGAAGGTTCATGGGTTAATGGATGTGCTGCTCCAGAAGCTCAGTGGATAAATGCAACTTGCTAATACATAATCCTATTTAAAAAAAACCTGATTAATTCAATTAATCTCTTACATTTATCTATTACAAAATTCTGTTAAAGCATTCGTAATTTTGCTCTGCTAAATGTAAGATTGACGATGTATTTAGTTTAGATTAAATACAATAGCTTGGGTTTTTGAATATGAGGCAGTAGAAAAGTTTTAATTTTAAGAAACAGCTGATATTTTAGTATGAACAATTTACCGTGTCATTTTTCATAAATTTTAAGGGTGGTGTATGATGGATAAGATTTTAGACCAAGGGCATGAATGTTTTTATACATTTAAGAATAGATATGGCAGGGAGTATGTGTTTTCGGGGAATTCAGGTTATGTAATGGAAAGAGATGAAGACATTGATGCGTTTCTACGTTCTCCTCATATTGATGATCCCGAGTATCAGGAATATTTTCTTAAAGATCATTTTAAGGATTTTGAAGAAGGATACTATAAGCGCAGACCTTATATAAATTTTTTAACGGTGTTTACGACCAATGGGTGCAATCTGAAGTGTTCATACTGCTATGAAAAAGCCTATAGTCTTGAGCAGGCTTCAAGTATGAGTCTGGACACATTTAAAAAGGGTATAGAGTTTTTCTTGGACAGGTTCGAGCATGATCAGTATTTTAGTATTCAATTCTTTGGAGGTGAGCCCCTCTTAAAATCAGATTTTATAGGGGAGGCAATTATTTATTTAAAGGGATTGGAAAGGCAGAGAGATATAAGGTTTCTTTTTTCTATCATAACAAACGGTACCCTGCTCGATGATAAAATAAAAAAGATGCTGATTAAATATGGATTTGGTGTGACGATTAGTATTGACGGTTCTAAAGAGCTCCATGATAAGAATAGAATTTATCATAACAATGAAGGTTCTTATGATAAAATAATGAAGAATGTACAGGAACTATCCAAATACCTTAATATCACAGCAAGATTAACCCTGACCGACCCTAAGGAAAGTCTTAAGGGGATTTATGAAACAATGATCGAGAACGGATTTTCTGGGTTTACATTTGATATGATCTCAAAACCGACTTACGAGGATTTTGATTTTGATGCTCTATCTAAAAATCTATGGGAATTCGCAGACTATTTTATTGAAAATTTTAAAAACAAAAAGCTTATACAGAATAAAAAACTGTTGTATATTCTTTATGTGATTCATAATGGTGCCCGTAAGGGAGTAAGATACCTGACCTGTGGAGCAGGATCGAGTTATTATACGCTGGCATCAAATGGAGATATTTATCCCTGCCACAGGCTAAATAATAACAAGAGTTTATGTTGGGGCAATATTGATAATGGGCTTGATACTGAAAAGCGGAGCCGATTTTTAAACGATCACTTGGTTTTCAATAGGGATCAAGGTAAATGCAGTAAATGTTGGGCAAGGTACCTGTGCGGGGGCACCTGCTATGAGAATGCTTTTATTGAGAATTCCGGCGATACACTCAAAAATTCGGACATGCACTGCAGATTTACTATGGAGTTGATAAAAACAGCCTTGTATGTTTATGCATCGATAGATGAAAATGGGTTGGAAGTTCTTGATAGGCTGGAGAACTTGTAAAGAGCATAGATGATGTTTTTGGGGGTTGAAATATGAAGGATATCATAGAATTGCTAGAGCGATATATCAAAGAATATAACCTTACAAATGAGCAAATTCAAACAAAGGTGATTACAGGAAAGGATATTTTAGCCTTTGGTATGGAAAAAAACGGTGACTATAGATTGAGGTGCTCTAACTTGTTGGAACATGCAGTTTTGATAGCTGCAAGCGACAGTAAAAGCGGACGTTTTTTATATTCATCAACCATCTTTTTATTTTCACCAGAGGATTATCCATACCTTCTTTTTTGGTATAATCAAAAGGAACTCGGAGGTTTATGCAAACTGAGCCTTAATGATTTGACCCGGTTTGTTGGAAACAGGGTTATAGAATTTGGATTTACACATAGTAATACCAATTTTGATTATAAATATACTTCTACCAAATTTTTAATATCACTAGTTAAGGCTATTGAAGGAAGGATAGATGTTTTTATTTCCTGTACAGGTACTGAATCTTTAAGTGAGCAAATGCTTCAAAGCTCATTTTTGCCCATGAACAATGGAGAAACGGATATATTAAAGCCTGGAGAGATTAATAAGGAAAGCAGACCGGTGGCTAAATTTGCAAAACTACTGGGTTTTGAGTTGGTAGAAGGGTTGTATTCGTACCAAACCCTTGGACCAGTATTTTTTTTAAGGAGGACTGCAGGATGATTTCATATGAATTGATTGATCATCTTCAAGCGAAGTGGCTTTTTAAGAACGGAGTAAAGTTTCAGAAAATAGTTGCGATTATGAATAGTTTTTGGTGTTTTGTTACAGACATAAAGTATCACAACTATAAAGTTATAAAAAGGCATTTTAAAGACAGAAGCCTTTTGTGGAAATTGTATTTAACCTTGAAGAGTTACTATTATGAAACTTTTTTTATTATGAACTATGGCTTTGTTATCTATGGAAAAGAAAATAGTATCCGCAAAATCTGCCAAAAATACAAGGTAAAGCATCTGGAGAACCTCAAAGAGGTAATGGAATGCAAAGAGTCGACCATTATATTTACAGCTCATTTAAGTTGCTTCTTTCTGGCACTTATGGCAATTGGTCAATATTTTGATGACAGGCCTGTTGTATGCTTGAGTCCAAGAGCCGGACAAAAAAGAAAAGATGCTGTTGAAGCTACACTTAGAAAACACATAAGTAATTTTGAAATCGTGGATATTACTTCTAAAACATGTGGATTGCATATTATGAGGACTTTTAAGAAAAAAGGCATTGTACTTTGTACAATGGATTATGCCTATGATTATACACGAAATATTCCGGTTAATTTTCTCGGAAGGCAGATTAACCGACCAGTGGGGCTTGTGGAACTTGGTATAAAGTATGAGGCGGTGCTAATACCGGTTTTTAGCCACTGGGAAGGTGGAAACCCATGTATTGAGATTCTCGAGCCATTTAAGTTGGAAAACGGCAAAGAACCTGAATATGAAGCGGGAATTCTTCAATACTTAACCAATATTATTGAGGAGCAAGTGCTAAAAAATCCGGCTCAGTGGACCATGTGGAAATCGTTATGGTAAGCAGTAGAATAATTTTGTGGTTGATAAATTGTTTTAGCCCCATAAGTGGCATTAAGTATTGGACTGAAGCAGTGATAAGCTATGTTCCAAAAGGTTGCCGATATGTTTCCGGATTTGTACCCAATTTGAGATATCCGAAGGTATATGTTGTAGAAGAGAACAAATATGATAAAATAAGGGAACTCATGGGAGCTCCAAACTGGGTTAAAGCGATAACAAAAGAGGATGAAATATATATTCTTTTTGGTCCAGAAAACAAACGATGGAAAAGGATTCTGAACCACGAATTGTTTCATGCCATGGTATATATTTATCTTCAGTCTGATAAGAGAATACCTGCATGGTTTAATGAAGCAATAGCATATTATGTTGGAAAAAACTATGATGTTGATCCGCAGATGATTGCAAAATATCTTGAACCTCATTTTCCTGAAATTGTTGAAGCGGTTTTGGCAGACACAGTGCTTGATATTGATTTCTATGGATGTGCAGTTGTAAAATATATTGGACGATACTTGTGTGTAAAGTACGGCAAAAGAAAAGTTAAGGCTCTGATTATTGCAATAAAGGATGGGCTGACTTTTGAGCAGGCTTTTAAAACTATTTTCGGGCTTAATGTTGAAGAAGTAATTAAGAATTGGTATTATGAGGAGTTTGGGAAAAGATGATAAAGCTTTTAAATGATATGAAGTTGTTATTGAGGTTTTCTAGGAATTTGAGGAATTATAGAAAAGAAACCGCATTGGCGATTTTTGCTATATTTGGCAGCATGATTGCAGGGGCTATAAGCCCGCTTTTATTTAAATGGATAATAGATAAAGGAATTGCGCAAAAGAATATCAATTCACTTATTTATATAGTCATCTTTCTGGTAGTTATCATGGTTGCTCAAGAGGGTTTTAGCCTTCTTCAGAAAATCATGCTATCTAAAGTCCGCGAAGGAGCATTTTCGGAGCTTAGGTTCGATATCTACCAACATCTTCAGGAAATGCCCATGAGCTTTTTTGCAAAAAATCAGAGCGGAAACCTACTTTCTAGGGTAATTAGTGATGTGGACGGGGTTCAAAACCTGTTAACGGAAAATTTACTTAACCTTTTAAAGAATTTCATACTAACAGTTATCATTACTGTAATTCTTTTTTGTCTTAGCTGGAAATTAAGTTTGGCAGCATTACTATTGACGCCTCTTTTTTTCTGGCTTTATTCAAGGTTTGTAAAAAGCGTGTATAATGCAAGTCTTCAGGTTCAGCAAAAACAAGAAACTCTAATGGGCAGTTTACAGGAAAATCTATCTGGAGTTCGTGTTTTGCAGGCCTACGATATTGAAAAACAGGCAATGAAAAAAACCTATGAAAACATAAGGGAGTCCGAAAGATCCAAGAACCGTTTGTACATAAGAAGTGCTCTGGCATCATCCTCATCTATAGGTATTACAGTGGCAGGAATAGTTGTACTGTGGGGATATGGAGGCTATTTGGTTATGACTGATGAAATGACTCTAGGTGGGCTGATTGCTGTATCTTATTATTTTAACAACTTGATGGGACTTTTTAACGGAATATTTAATCAAATGCTGAGTTTTCAGGCTTCTTTCCCTTCGGCTGAACGTATTAATGAGATTTTAAATATAGTACCGGATATTAGAAATGATATTGATTCGATAGATATCAAAGACTTCTCGGGAGAGATCTCCTTTTTGGGTGTTTCATTTGGATATGAGAAGGATAAGACCGTATTTGAGAATATTAACCTTAACATTACACCAAAAAGTGTAACAGGTATCATTGGCGCTAGCGGTGAAGGGAAAACTACACTGGTAAACCTTATTGCGCGGTTCTATGATCCCACATGTGGAGAAATAAAATTTGATGGTTTAAACATTAAGAAAATAAAGCTGGAAAGTATCCGAAAGAATGTTGTTATTGTTCCTCAGGAGACTTTTCTTTTCAATACTACAATTATGGAGAACATAAGAATGGGCAGACAAGATATTGCAATTAAAGATGTTGTGGAAGCTGCAATTTCTTCAAAGGCACATTCTTTCATTGAAGAACTGCCTGAAGGGTATGGAACCATGGTTGGAGAACGAGGTGCAAAGCTCTCGGGAGGTCAGAAGAAGAGAATCGCAATAGCACGGGCATTGGTAACTCATCCAAAGGTCATCATCTTTGATGAGGTGACTGCAGACCTGGATGGAGAAAATGAAAAAGCCATCCTTTCATTAATAAGAGAGCTTTCAAAGGATAAAACTGTGTTAATGATTACTCATAAGCTCGATACCCTGGTATATGCTGATTGTATACTGAAAATAAAGGCTGGAATTGTTGAGCGCATGGAGAATTCAACTGATGCTATTCTAAGTATATAGAGGAAAATCTGCGGATAAAAATGATTCTGTAAGAGGACTTATACAGGGGATGATCTTTGTTTAAATTATTATAATAATTTTGTTTCCCAACCCCATAAAAAATATTTCTTTATGGGGTTGTGGATGCAACCCATTTTGGTTATAATAAGGTAAATGGTCAATGAAGGGGCTACAAAAGTTCAGGTTTTAAGAGAATGGAGCTGTTTTGCTGAGAGGTTCCATAGCTAAGGCTTTTTTCCCACCCCGGAGATGCAACTGAAGAGGTTGCCGGATTATGCACCGTTACAGGCATTATGAGTCGGGTTTTTACCAATTTGGGTGGTACCGCGGAAATATACAACTCCGTCCCTTTTTAAGAGGATGGGGTTTTTAATTTTTTATTAGTCCTCTTCGACTAAAATGAAAGAGGCAAAGTATTTATTACCAATTAAGGAGGTTTTGCAAATGAAAGTTTCTAATATGTTCATACCGACATTAAGGGAAGTTCCTGCAGAGGCTGAGATTGCCAGCCATAAACTGATGCTTAGAGCCGGGCTTATGAGAAAGCTGGCGTCAGGTATTTACTCATTTTTGCCGTTGGGGTACAGAACATTCAGAAAAGTAGAGCAGATAGTAAGAGAGGAAATGGATCGGGCTGGAGCGCAGGAACTTGTTATGTCTGCACTTTTGCCGGCTGAAGCATATCAGGCGTCAGGAAGATGGGAAGTGTTCGGAGCAGAAATGTTTAGGCTAAAAGACAGGCATGGAAGGGATTTTTGTCTTGGACCCACCCACGAGGAAATATTTACCGAGACAGTTAAAAACGAAACCAGATCATACAGGTCTCTTCCTCTTACACTATATCAGATACAGACAAAGTACAGGGATGAGAGAAGACCGAGGTTTGGAGTAATGAGGTCAAGAGAGTTTGTAATGAAGGATGCGTACAGTTTTGACAGGGATGAAGCTGGGCTGGATATCTCATACAAGAAAATGTATGAAGCGTACTGCAGGATATTTAATCGCTGTGGTCTGGACTATATAGTGGTTGATGCGGACACAGGAGCAATGGGTGGTTCGGGTTCACAGGAATTTATGGTTAAGTCCTCCATAGGTGAGTCAGGAATTGCTTACTGCGAAGCATGCGGATATGCGGCAAATGATGAGAAGGCGGAGTGTATACCTGAAGCTTGTTGCGAAGAAAACGGCTGTAGTTGTGAAGAGGGAGTTCTCGAAAAAGTATCGACACCTAATGCAAGAACAATTGAGGAGCTTATGAAATTTTTCAGTTGCTCTGCAAAGAAGTTTGCCAAAACACTTGTGTATAAGGCAGATGATAAAATTGTTGCTGCCATGGTTAGAGGCGATAGAGAGCTTAATGAGACGAAACTTCAGAATGTATTGGGCTGTATTGAGCTTGAGATGGCTGATGCCCAGACGGTACAGGCTTTGACTGGTGCTGAGGTGGGATTTGCAGGTCCGATAGGGCTTAAAGCTGAAATCATAGTAGACAAAGAAGTAGCCGAAATGAAGAACTTTGTAGTGGGTGCCAATGAAACCGGTTACCATTATAAAAATGTAAACTTTGAAAGAGACTTTAAGGCATATGCGGTAAAGGATATAAGGACAATTGTTGAAGGGGATAAATGTCCTAAATGCGGTGCGCCCGTGAAAGTTGAAATGGGTATAGAAGTCGGTCACATATTTAAATTGGGAACAAAATATACCGATGCGCTAAATTGTGTGTATCTTGATGAAAGCGGAAAGGAAAATTCAATGGTTATGGGTTGCTACGGCATTGGGGTAAACAGAACAATGGCGGCAGTAATTGAGCAGAACAATGACGAGAATGGCATAATCTGGCCTATATCGGTAGCACCTTACCACGTTATAGTGATACCTGTAAATACTGGAGATGCAGTACAGATGGAACTTGCGGAAAAGATATATTCAAGCCTTGCAGCTTTAGGTGTGGAGGTTATAATGGATGACAGGGACGAGAGACCCGGTGTCAAGTTTAAGGATGCCGACCTGATTGGAATTCCCATCAGGATAACCGTTGGTAAGAAAGCTGGAGAAGGTCTTGTTGAATATAAGATGAGAAAGGACTCCGAGTATACAGTTATGACAGCGGACGAAGCGGTAGAAAATGCATCAAAGGCTGTATCGGAAGCACTTAAGAAATAAGGTAATATTTGCAATTATATATTGAAAAGCCCAAAAGAAATGTCCTTTTTTAGGCTTTTTAGGTCTCGTGGAGTGAAATGAAAGGGTCAAACTGAGTATTCTTGATGGGTACTCAGTTTTTTTGTACAGTAAAAAGTTTTTAAATTTATAAGATGCTTATGTAAATAATTCATATAAATTTGTCAATACTATAATTAATACTGCATTAACCAAAATAAATAAAATTTATTTTTTATGTCAAAATTAATTTGATAAGGTGGAGGGATTTTTCATGAACAAGAAAATTATCTTGTTAATTGCTCTGTCGCTTGTTCTGGCAGGAGCATTGGGCATACCGGGGTTAAACAACAGGGATGTCTCTGCGGCGCCGCTATTCCAGAAAGTAGATAGTATAAGCGGAGTGGTAACAGCGACACGACTGAATGTAAGGCAGGGACCATCAACAAACTTTCCGGTGGTATGTATACTTAGAGAAGGACAATGGGTTAATATTCTAGCAAAGATTGGTGATTGGTATGTGGTTTATGAGACTGATACAGGATGTGTAGGAGTAGCTTCAACGAAATATATAAAGACTTCAAAGCAAATTCAGGAACCACAGGGGCAGGCTCCTCAAAAATCTCCGAGTGTAGGTACTGCCGCGCCAAAACCTGTAGCAACACCTGTACCGGATAAAACGGGTGCAACAGCAAAACCGCCTTCTGGTATAACTGCGGACGATCAAGCCCTGCTTGAGCTTATTAATAAGGCAAGGGCTGATGCTGGGCTAAAACCGCTTCAGTTTGATATGGAATTAATGGAGGTGGCAAGGCTTAAGGCAAAGGATATGGTGGATAATAATTATTTCGCACACCAGTCGCCGACATACGGTTCTCCTTTTGATATGATGAGGCAGTTTAATATTAGTTTCAAAACCGCAGGAGAAAATATTGCCGGTAACAGAACGGTGGAGGGAGCTTTCAAAGCATGGATGAATTCTGAAGGGCACAGAAAGAACATATTGAATGGTAACTTTAACTATACAGGAATAGGTATTGTAGATAGTCCGAAGTATGGAAAGATGTTTGCACATATGTTCATTGGCAGATAATAATTGAATGGATTGAAGAAAAACGGTGTATGTCCTATGGTTGAAGGCTATTTTTATCGGCAGTATATTAAAACTAAAATGTTTTTTAACCAATTGTAACATTTCCTAATATATAGTATAATTATATGCACTTGGAGACAAAAAGTGTATTTATGATTGAATTATTAATTTCAAACTTCCCATAGAGCTAAGAAAGTAATAAAAAGAGGCTGCCCTCAGAATGTAGGCAGGCTCTTTTTATCTATTCCTTAGAATAGCAAAAAGTAACATGCACTATAATTTTCGCTTAACGCTTATTTGAAGCCAAATAGCGACGCTAAAAAGTGCATGTAATTTTTTATCTATTCCTTAGAATAGCAAAAAGTAACATGCACTATAATTTTCGCTTA
>CAYPCH010000094.1:11005-14920 GCA_964409165.1 uncultured Oscillospiraceae bacterium
TTGAAGCCAAATAGCGACGCTAAAAAGTGCATGTAATTTTTTATCTATTCCTTAGTTCATATTCGGGGGCAACTTCTAATTTTTTACCTTTTAAATAGCCTAAAATCCCTGCATCCCTTTTAAAATCAAAGACAATCCTGCACGCCCAAAGTGCCTGATACCTGGCTTTTACCAAGCGGTTAAAGCTGTTTGTACCATATTTGCCGTCACCGACAAGAGGGTGACCTGTAAAGGCAAGGTGTGCCCTTATCTGGTGGGTGCGTCCCGTGACGAGTTCCACTTCAAGCCTGCTTATGGTTTCGTTAATATCAGGGAAGTTTTCATAGGAAAGAAGCCTGTATTTTGTGAGGATTTCAAATGAATTTCGTGTCTTTTCAGTTTTTATATAAACCCTGCTGTTTTTATCATCCTTTTCAAGAAAGGCTTTTAATACAGCTTCCTTTTTTTCTACCTTTCCAATAACAAGGCATTGATAATACTTTTTTATTTCTCCTGTTTTCATTTTTTCCAGTATTACTTTAAGGGTCTGATCATTTTTTGCTATCATTACCAATCCTCCGGTATTGCGGTCGAGTCTATGGCATAATGAGGGGGTAAAGGAATGATTTTCGTTGTAATTTTCCTTTTGCGTTAAGTAATCCAGTACAAGGTGAATCAAAGTATTCTCAGACTGGTTTCTGTCTGGATGGACGGGAATACCTTGATTTTTATTGACAACCAACAGATTTTTATCTTCATATACTACTGAAAAAGCTCTAGAGAAATTTGAAGAATCCTGTTTTGAAACTCCGTCGAGTATATCATCAACTATATATATATCAACACTGTCATTGGGCTTTACTTGGTAGTCTTCCTTTACCCATACTCCGTTAACCTTTATATCCTTTTTTCTGAAAGCCTTATACAGTGCATTTTGTGGCATACCAATAAAAGCATCTTTTAAAACCCTGTCAATACGTTTATTTGCTTTATCTTTAGTTATTATGATTCTACGCATGAATTCTCCTTAATCTCTATTTAAAAAGTCTCTGCTTTATAGAAAGAGAGACTTTTTAAATATATTTTATATTTAATTAATTAAAATTCATAGCTTTATTTTGAATTAATTATTGTTTTTATCTTTTCTAAGTATTTGTCTGAAATCGTATCGGCTATGTCAGGAGTTTCTCCTTCCGAATAAACCCTGCAAAGTGGCATGTCGGCATCGGGTAGTATCAGTGCCCAGCCGTTTTGCAATAAAAATTTCACACCGTCAAGCAACTCGATTTTTTCGCCGTTTTTTTCTGTTATTAGTGTTCTCATTACACGACCTTTTAATTCCCATGGACAGAATGTTTTTTTCTTACTAACGTAGAATTCGGGAATTTCTTTTAAGGCATCAGTAAGGCTTGTATCGGTAAGGCAAAGGAATTCAATTATTTTAACCAACCCTGCGAGTGCGTCGAAGTTCAGAAGGAACTGATTCATATTTTCACGGTTTTTAAATAGGTTATGATTCAGCATCTGTTCCATTACCGCCTGGGGTGATGTTTTTGTCCTTACAACCTTACCTTTGTATTTTTCCGCTATACTTTCGATGATTGAAGGAGCTGTTATGGGTACAACCATTTTTGAATCGGGTGCTGTTTTAAAAGTAATTAAAGAGGTCAGTGAAAGGAATAAATCATCCTTTACAACATTGCCAACCTTGTCAATAAGTACAAGGGTTTCACCGTTGCTATCAATAAATGCTGCAAAGCTTGCGTTGTTGTCTTTTATTTCATCAACAATTGTATCTATTTCATTCAGATTGGCAGACGAGAAGCTTGCAACCTTACATCCTAAGTCCGTAAGCATCGGAACTACTATGGATATAACAAAATCTGAAGGAGAAACAACACAAATTTTTGGTGCATCGTTCCTTATAGCTTCTACGTCCACTTCATTTAAGATAGAACGGACGTAATAGTTTTTAAAGTCTGTAATATTATTAAGCCTGCTTATTTCTTCTCCCGAACAGCGTTTAAAATCTTCACGGGAAAATGAGTTTTCAATTTTCCTCTCGGTAACCCGGCTTATACTTGCACCTTTTGAATCCATGAAATCAACCTTAAGTTTGTTAGGGTTGCCATCGCTTATTTTTATATGTATTCCGCCTTCCACAGACAAAAACGTTATGGCATGTCTGGATAACGGAGTGAGCAGGCTACTCATGTTGAAAACTTCAACACCTACCGAAAGAATACCTGAAATAAAAGCATGCTTAAACATTCTTGCTGAATTGGAAGTAGTTGAACTTACAACTACCTTTGAGCCTTTCTTAAATATTGAGCCGTAGGCTGCACCCAATCTTGTTGCAAATTCTGGAGATATATCCACGTTAATTATTCCCGAAAGACCGTTTTCACCAAAAATGCTTTTGGAATGCTTGGAACCCCAGATAATGTTCCTGTCTACAGTTGCAAAAGAATCTACGGTTTTTTGAGGCCAGATTTTTACATCAGGTTTTATAATAGCCCTTTCATTTATTACGCAGTTGTCCCCAATTACTGTACTTTCATAGGTGTGAACATAATGCTTCAAATTGACTTTGTTGCAAAGTATTGAACCTCTTATCTGAGAGCCATGCTCTATGTAGTCATTGTTCCATAACACGCTTCTTTTCACCGAAACATCATTTTCTATAACGTTATTATCACCTATGACGCATAGGCTGTCTATAATGGCTTTGCTACCGATACGGCAGTTTTCGCCGATAAAACATGGTGGATTGATTTGGGCATCCTGTTCTATCATTGTACCGTTTCCAATCCAAACACCTTTTTGGATTTCATTTGCATTAATATTAACATTTATTTTACCTTCCAATATATCATAGTGAGCTTGAAGGTATGCCTGAAGGTCGCCTATATCACACCAGTAATCGGTCATAATATGCCCAAACATAGGCTCTTTTTTGGCGAGAAGTAGGGGAAAGAGTTCCTGGCTGAAATCTACTTTCTTGTCTTTTGGAATATATTTCAGAACTTCTGGCTCTAAAATATAGGTTCCCGTATTAACTGTGTCACTGAATACTTCACCCCAACTGGGTTTTTCCAGAAAACCGGTTATTGAGCCTTTTTTATCGACAATAACCACTCCATATTCAAGCGGAACATCAACTCTTGTTAAAACCAGGGTTGCCTTTGATTCCTTTGACTTGTGGTATTCTACCGCTTTAGTTATGTCCATATTTGTTAGAGAATCGCCGCTTATGACAATAAAGGTTTCATCAAGAAAATCTTCGGCATTCTTAACGCTTCCGGCAGTGCCTAAAGGAGTATCTTCAATAAAATAACTGATATTTACACCCAAATTGGTACCATTTCCAAAGTAGTCCTTGATTTTCTGAGGAAGATACATAAGAGTTACACCAATATCCGTAATGCCATGAGCTTTAAGCAGAACGATAATATGTTCCATTATAGGAACATTCATTATAGGCACCATCGGTTTCGGAAGGTCACACGTAAGCGGACGCAGTCTTGAACCTTCTCCCCCAGCCATTATTATAGCTTTCATCTAAGGATCATCCTTTCGCTTTAAGATGTTGTATTTATGTAATATAGCATGTGTTTTGAGTTCATTATAAATCTTTAGTTACCCATAACAGATCAATATAAATCATATTTATTATTGACAAAAACTTCAGAAAGAATCAGATTTAACTAATAAACATTTACGATTTTATACCATAACCAAGTATACACTAATTATATTCAATATAACTTTAAAAAATCCTTTTATAATTCACTACAAACTTATAAAATATTTGCAGGTATAAGTGAAACCATAGGATTCAGTCTGATTTTATGTAAACAAGCAATTGCGTTTGTTTTTATGTAACTCAACTTTCCCACAGTATTTATGGGCTCTTTGCCACTAACGTAGCATTGC
>CAYPCH010000095.1:0-14913 GCA_964409165.1 uncultured Oscillospiraceae bacterium
AAGGGCGTATAACTGCTATTGGGACAGGAGCATTTATTGCAATCCCCACAACCCCTTATTGTCTTCCCTTGCTTCTTTCTGAAAATCTGCAAAGTGTTTACTGTACTTGACGTCAGGTGGATAGGTGGTAGCTTGGGCGTAACCTTCCAATACAAGTATGGCATTAAACATTTTATTGCGTATTTCACTTTCCGAGATTTCCAAAGGTGGTGTAAGCCAGATGTACCTTAAAGTCCTTCCATACCTGTCAGTTTCAGAGACATCTTTTTCAAGGTATATGGTTTTTCCAAAAAGCATGTTCTTTGTAAAATCCGATGATTCTTTTCCATAAGGTTCGGTTTCATTGGTACTTTCAGGGGTGTTTATGCCTATAAAGCGGACTTTTGTTTGTGTACCGTCCGATAGTTTTACATATATTGTATCACCGTCTACATGCTTAACAACCTCGGCTTTTTCAAGGTTAACGGTAGAGTTATGAGACGCGTCGGTACTTTTAAAATAGTTAGGATATAAATAGGTCAGACTTCCTAGAAGCATAAATATAATTATGGGAAGTAAGCCCCCTGTTTTACGTTTCATTAAGTTATTCCTCGTTTCTTTCAAAATCCCTAATAGAATTTCGGGTTTGTATGGTATATAAATCATAAACTATAGGGGTTACAATTATTGTTTATAGTGTTATTATAAATGAAGAAAGCAAAAAAAGATATTACCATGATGGAGGGCTGAATATGAAATACAGGATTCTTGGGAAAACCGGATATGAAATATCTGAAATATCCTTTGGAGCATGGGCAATAGGAGGAACATGGGGTTCGGTAGATGACAGGATAAGCCTTGATGCTCTTGAGAAGGCTTATGAAGAAGGGGTCAATTTTTTTGATACCGCAGATGTTTATGGAGACGGCAGAAGCGAAAGACTTGTATCAAAGCTTGCAAAAAGCAAAAAGGAAAAGCTTTTTATAGCTACAAAAGCGGGAAGAAGACTTAATCCTCATACAGCAGAAGGCTATACAAAAGAAAACTTGGAAGGGTTTATTGACAGAAGCCTAAAAAACCTTGATGTTGAGCGTATTGACTTGCTTCAGCTTCATTGTCCGCCTCCCCAGGTTTATGATAATGGGGATGTATTTTCTGCAATGGATGAGATTATGGAAAAAGGAAAGGTTGCTCATTATGGTGTGAGTGTCGAGACTGTCAATGAAGCAATGAAGGCTATCAAGTATTCTAATGTTAGCACTGTCCAGATTATATACAACATGTTCAGATTGAAGCCTGCGGAAGAGTTTTTTAAGAAGGCAAAAGAGAATAATATAGGAATAATAGTTCGCGTGCCCCTTGCAAGTGGTCTTCTGACTGGGAAAATGACAAAAAACACGAAGTTTGAAGAGGATGACCACAGAAGATATAACAGGCATGGAGAGGCTTTTGATAAGGGAGAAACCTTCTCGGGAGTAGATTATGAGATAGGACTTAAAGCTGTTGAAGAGCTTATGAAAATAAAACCTGACAGTATTACAATGGCTCAATTCGCTCTCAAATGGATACTGATGGACGACGCAGTAAGCTGTACCATACCTGGAGCGAAAACTCCTGTACAGGTTATGCAAAATACCGCAACATCGGATATGCCTCAATTGACAGACGAACAGATGAAGGCGGTAAAAGGTATATATGACAGGTATATAAGGGAATCGGTTCATAAGCTGTGGTAAAACTAAATAAATCACAAAAACGATTGTAAATAGAAGAGACCAAATTGAGTACCTCGACAGGTACTCAATTTTATTAGAGCCCTTCCCTGAAAGGAAATCCGGCAAAAATCTTTGGGACTCGATATGCCGAAGCTTTTTATTTTGTATCAAAACAGTTAAATGTATTTATGCTAAAGCTGTCTCTGCAAGTAAATTCATTACAACTACTATGATAAACAGTATTGCAAGAAGATACCGCACTATAAAAGCACTTCCTTTCAATTTTTTCAACGTACATATTTTGCAATATCCAATATCAATGTAAAATGTTTATTGCAAAATATATAGAACCATTTTAGTGAGATATATATTCCAATAGACATTATATGTTATTTTTTATAAACAATCAATAGAATCAAAAAGTTTAATAAAGTTTAGCCAAATTTCACCTTCCTGAAATGGTTCCAATAAAGCCCGGAAGTGCCAAACTCCCGGACTTTTAAATTCTACCGTTTTGACTTGGTAATCTTGCTGAAAATAATTTATACTCTTGCCTGCTCAATCATCATGTCCTTAACCTTCATGAGCCTTGTAAGGTTTCCTCTCTCGTTTTCATCAAGCTTCATAGTGATGTACTTGATGGTTTCGGTTAGTTGAGGAATCAAAACATATTCAAGGGCGTTGACCCTTCTTCGTGTCTTCTCAATCTCATCGGCCAGAAGCTGAGCGGATTTTTCCATCTGTGCAAGCTCCAGCATGTAGGGAAGAACCTCGGACAGGGTTCCAATAGCTCCGTCAAGCTCTCCGGAGGTTGTAGCAAAGCCATAAGGATATATGTCCGTTTCATCAAGGCTTGAAGTTTTAAAGTTCAGAACAGGTACGTCTACGCTCATTATGTTTTTTGTAGTTACATCAAGTGAAATGCTTTGTTTAGGAAACATCAGCGCTTCTTCAAGGGCTTCAGAGGACATAACAGCACTGGCAATCAAAAATTTTGTATGAACCCTCATTAGCATTTCTTCAACTTTTTCACGCAGATCCTTATTTCGTCTGACCAGATCAAGAAACTTCTTCATAAGTTCATCTCTTTTGTCCTTTAGGAGCTTATGGCCCCTTCTTGCGACAGTCAGACGTTTCTTGAGTCGGGTAAGCTCCATACGGGTGGGGTTTACACGCATAACAGCCATGATATTCTCTCCTTAAACTTGTTTGTCTTTATCCTCTAGATATTTATCCAGATATTCATCCCTTATACGCTTAAGTTCTCCTCTTGGGAGTATCGAAAGCAGTTTCCAACCTATTTCAAGGGTTTTCTCTATGGGTCTGTCCTCATCAAAACCCTGGGAGACATATTCCTTTTCAAAGGCGTCGGCAAACTTTGCATATAGCTTATCTACTTCTGTGAGTGCTGCGTCACCCAATATGACTGCGAGTTCCTTTGCCTCCTTGCCTCTTGCATAGGCCGCAAAAAGCTGGTTCATTGTATCGGCATGGTCTTCACGGGTTTTGCCTTTTCCTATACCCTTATCTTTAAGACGGGACAGCGACGGCAGAACATCTATAGGAGGCATGATGTCTTTCCTGTGAAGTTCTCTTCCTAGTATGATCTGACCTTCCGTTATATAACCTGTAAGGTCGGGAATAGGATGGGTCTTGTCGTCCTCGGGCATGGTAAGTATTGGTATAAGAGTTATGCTTCCCTCTAAATCTAATTTTCTTCCTGCTCTCTCGTATAGTGTTGCAAGGTCGGTATAAAGGTAGCCGGGATATCCACGTCTTCCGGGAACCTCTTTTCTTGCGGCTGATACTTCACGAAGAGCCTCGGCATAGTTTGTTATATCGGTCAGAATTACAAGGACATGCATGTCCTTTTCAAATGCAAGGAATTCTGCAGCCGACAGTGCCATACGAGGAGTTGCTATACGCTCTATGGCAGGGTCGTTTGCAAGATTTATAAACAGTACGGTACGGTCTATTGCACCGGTTTTTTTAAAGTCTGTTATAAAGTAGTTGGACTCCTCAAAGGTAATGCCGATTGCGGCAAACACAACGGCAAAATTGCTGTCTGTACCTAAAACCTTAGCCTGCCTTGCTATCTGTGCCGCAAGCTGAGCGTGGGGAAGTCCGGAACCTGAAAATATGGGAAGCTTTTGACCCCTGACAAGGGTGTTCAGTCCATCTATTGCAGATACACCTGTCTGTATGAATTCCGAAGGATAGTTTCTCGCTGCCGGATTCATAGGAATACCGTTTATATCAAGCCTGGACTCGGGTATAATGTTGGGACCTCCATCAATTGGTTTTCCAAGACCGCTGAATACTCTGCCGAGCATATCCATTGAAACAGGAAGCTCAAGACCCCTGCCTAAGAATCGCACCTTACTTTGTGCAACATTTATTCCCGCCGAGCTTTCAAAAAGCTGTACCAAGGCATTTTCGCCATTAACTTCGAGAACTTTGCATCTCCTTGTTTCACCGCTTGAAAGCTCTATTTCACCAAGTTCTCCGTATTTCACGCCTTCAACCTGTTTTACAAGCATCAAAGGACCGGCAACTTCCGCAATAGTTCTGTATTCTTTAAGCATTTTACTCCACCTCCTTTGATATGAGGGCTTCTATCTGATTGTCAAGCTCAGTTTCAATTTCATTGAAACTGTCGTTTACCTGCTCTTCAGGCGTATATTTTGCTCTTCCTATTCTTTCCCTTACAGGAATATCGAAAAGTTCTTTAATATTTACACCCGATTCAATTGCGTTCCTGCCTTTGTAATAGAATTCCATAATAAGCTTCAGCATTCTGTGTTGCTTGCTCAGGGAGGTATAGGTATCCACATCGTGGAAGGCATTCTGATGAAGGTAGTCCTCACGAATTGATTTTGCTGCCTCCAAAGTCAATCTGTCAGATGGGGATAGTGCATCAACGCCTACCAGCCTTACTATTTCTTCAAGCTCGGATTCTTCCTGGAGTACTTTCATTACATCTGACCTTAATGAGTTCCAGTCCTTGGCTACGTTTTCATTTATCCATTCATCCAGTCTGTCAAGATAAAGAGAATAGCTTAATAGCCAGTTAATAGCAGGGAAGTGACGTCTGTATGCAAGACTTGCATCCAGCCCCCAGAACACCTTGACAATTCTTAGTGTTGCTTGCGTGACTGGTTCGGATATGTCGCCACCGGGGGGGGAAACGGCACCTATGGCTGTCAATGCACCCTCGCGACCGTTAGTTCCCAGACTTATGACCCTTCCAGCTCTTTCATAAAACTGTGCTAGCCTTGAACTCAGATAGGCAGGATAACCTTCTTCACCAGGCATTTCTTCAAGACGTCCTGACATTTCCCTGAGAGCTTCTGCCCAACGGGAAGTGGAATCGGCCATCAGTGCAACGCTGTAGCCCATGTCCCTAAAGTATTCCGCAATGGTGATTCCGGTATAGATTGAGGCTTCCCTTGCTGCAACAGGCATGTCGGAAGTATTTGCTATAAGAACGGTTCTTTTCATAAGGGACTGACCGGTTCTCGGGTCTTTCAATTCCGGGAATTCCATAAGTACGTCCGTCATTTCATTACCACGTTCTCCGCAACCTATATATACAACTATTTCAGCATCGGCCCATTTGGCAAGCTGGTGCTGGACAACCGTTTTACCGCTTCCGAAGGGTCCTGGTACAGCAGCAACCCCACCCTTTGCAAGGGGAAAAAGGGTATCAATAACCCTCTGACCTGTTACAAGAGGAGTTTCCGGAGCAAGCTTTTCCTTGTAGGGTCTTCCCACACGAACAGGCCATTTTTGCATCATCTGGATATCTATAATTTCTCCATTTTCTTTTCTCACTTTTGCAACTGTATCGGTTATAGTAAAATTACCTGAACTTATCTGTTCAATTGTTCCCTTGATGCCGTAAGGAACCATTATTTTGTGCTCAACTACAACAGTTTCCTGCACCTTTCCAATGATATCGCCAGAGGTTACCTCAGTTCCTTTTTTAACAGTCGGCTCAAAGTTCCACTTCTTATTTCTGTCGAGGGAGTTAACTTCTATACCTCTTGTTATATTGCTTCCAACCATTTCCCGTATTTTTGCTAAAGGTCTCTGGATACCATCAAATATACTTTCTATAAGCCCTGGTCCAAGCTCAACGCTTAATGGAGCACCAGTTGATACAACGGGCTCTCCGGGACCTAAGCCAGCAGTTTCTTCATAAACCTGAATGGAGGCTTTGTCTCCATGCATCTCTATAACTTCACCGATGAGACGGTGTTCACTTACACGGACAACATCGAACATGTTTGCATCTCTCATGCCTTCAGCAATTACCAAAGGACCGGAGACTTTTACAATTGTTCCCTGACTCACTCTTTATCCCTTCTTTCATTTTTAAGTTTACTATTCGTCTCTAAACAATATATCTGCGCCTACTGCACGTTCAACACTCTTTTTGACACCCTGCATACCTATGCCGAGAGTACCCTGATTGCTAGGGATGGGTATAATTGCAGGAAATCGTTCATCATTGTATTTATCAATTGCACTCATGATGTTTTTTGCCAATTGTTCTGTAATATAGACCACTGCAAATTGCTCATCGGCCAATTTGTCCAATACCTCCTGAGCCTCAAGAGGGCTTGTTACAGGAAATACCGACATTCCAACGGCTTTAAAGCCTAATACACTATCCTTGTCTCCTATTACACCGATTTTATACATAAGACTCTCTCAGCCTTTCTCTTATTATTTCGCCCGAAATACTGTTCAATTTACCGACCATAATAATCCTTGCATTCTTAATTTCGGTTTCCTTTGCAATAAGGTATGCTATCAGAGGCTCAATGCCCAACGAAATGTACTTGGCTTTTTTAACAAAGGAAATGATATAATTGTCTGAAAGCTTCTCAAACTTTGTAAGGCTTCCAGAGGTCTTAAAGTTCTCAATGCCTTCCTCCAAATATGGACCGCAGGGTTTGAATCTGAGGGCATCAATAAAGATATCAAGAGGAGAGTCAAGGTTATCAACAAACATCTTGCTGCTGATATTCCCATCCGGTATTAAGACCTTTTGCATGAAATCCCATGACTTTTTAAGGTTTTTTATTCTCAAGAAAATTTTAATATTTACAAGATCTATCATTATCATTACAAGGTTTTTAATAAAAGTGTTTTTTGACATAAGGGCTATTTCCCTCATGTGGATATAGCCTGCCTTATCAAGTATCAGATCTATAACCTGAGGATCCAATGTCCTTGTGTAGGTATCTATACATTCTTCAACGGCTTTTTTCATTGTAGAGGGCATTTCCTTCATATTCCTGTCCTTTATCATGGTTTTGAGCTTATCTGCTGGTATAGAACCTTGGTCTATGAGTATGTCAGTTCCGTTTTGACCTGAAAACTCACTTTTGAGTATAACTTTAGCGTTATGATAGTCGTTTGCCAGAAGAAACAGATCAAAAACATCAGGTTCAGGAGCCATATCCTTAAGAAGGCTGTAGACTTTTTTATGTTCTTCTTTAAGAAGTTTTTCATATTCATAAACGCTGACAATATCAGAGCCGTGCTGACCATAGTTGGCTTCCACCAGCACTTTTAATGCATCTTCCGCAGACTTTGAGTCAATCATTCTTTCCAACTTATCCTTATCTAAAAGTCTTCTTTCAATAGCCCGAATTCTTCCTACAGAATATGCATAATGCGTATCATTTTTTCTTGTGTTTTTCGGCAAATCAAATCCCCTCCTTTCAAATTAAGCAATGAGTGAAATACTAGTGAAAGTTGTATTTCACCAATGCCGAATAATAAGCTTTACAACATACAGGGTCAGAACAGGGAATTAATTACTTCCGATTCTATGTCATCACGTTTCATCCTTATTATTGCTTCAAAGGAGTTATTGATTTCTATATTACCGGATTTTAATATAAAACCGCCGTTTATATTTCTTGTATCGGAAGAAAGCTTCAAGCCTCCCTTAATTCCTTTAGCAGACAGCTTTTTATTAATATCCGCTATAAAATCCGGAGAAAGCCTTTTTTTATCCCGGGGGGACAGAAGAATCTCTTCACTGCCACTTTCCGAAGAGTTTACAATCATTTCAATCAAAATGCTCTGGTATTCGATATCAGGAAGATTGGTAAGCTTCACAAGAGCGCTTGCAAAAGCCTCCTCAACTACTTCCTGCTTTGCTTTAAGCTTTTCTTTACGAGCCTCAAGCTCTGCAACAGCAATAAGTCTTTTCTTTACATCCAGAGCTTCCTTTTTTGCTTTTTCGATTATCTCACTCTTCTTTGAATCTGCTTCCTTCTTGGCGGATTCAATTATTTCCGATGCCTTATCTTCGGCCCGTTTGATATTTGCTTCTGCAAGAAGGCGTGCTTCCTCCAATATTTTGTCTTTTAATTTTTCTGCTCCTGACATTTGGAGACACTCCCTTTTTATATATTGATTCCAAATACCATAAGTATTGATGCAAGCAGTGCGAGAACCGCATACGTTTCAACCATTGCCGCAAACATTATGGCCTTGGCAAGGTCTTCCGACCTTTTGGCAACAATTCCTATACCTGCTGCCGCAGTTCTTCCCTGAATGATAGCTGAAAGCAGTCCGACTATTGCTATAGGAAGTGCAGCTGCAAAAAACAGCAGACCTTGCTGTGGTGTGAGGACTACCGGAGTACCACCCACAAGCCCTATTTTGTTAAGGATAACAAATGCTGTAAGAAGGCCGTATATGCCCTGTGTGCCCGGGAGGGCTTGTAGCAAAAGAGTTTGACCGAATTTGTCAGGATCCTCGGTTATTAGACCGGCAGCAGCCTCACCAACAAGACCTACTCCTTTTGCCGAGCCTATTCCAGCAAGAATAACTGCAAGAGCTGCACCGGTAAGTGCCAAAACATTACCATTAAATAAAACATCCACCCAAAAATTCATAATTAAATTGCCTCCTTATCATTTATGCTTATATATTTTGTGTTTCTTTTAAAGGGTTGAAAGTCTTTACCACCGCCCTCATAAAATTTGCTGAAAAACTCTACATACTGTAGACGGCTTGAATGAACGTAAGCGCCCAATGCGTTGATCGCTATATTAAATAAATGTCCGATAGTAAAAACGATAATAAGTACTATTATGCCAAATACATTGAATCCTAACAGGGTTCCCACTGTGTTTATAACTGTTGCGATTACACCTGTGGCAAGACCCAGTGCAAGAAGCCTTGAATAGGACAGCACATCGCTCAGGTACCCTGTCACATTATACAGGCTCAGAATGCCTGAAAATAGTTTCTTGATAATGTTTTTCTGTGTTCTTCCCTGAGTAAGTATAAGGACAATTACACCGGAAATAGCCATGTATTTGCCGATTGTACCTAAAGTACCTCCTATAGCCAAAAGGGGAAGACCTATAAGCACAAGATACCAGGAACCTATATCAAACAGTGCATCCCAAGGCTTGCCATCTTTTATCATGAGGTATGCATTTACTGCCATACCTGTAAACAAGTGAACAGCTCCGAATATCATGGACCATATGAGAAGCTTCATCGGGTCATCCAAAGGATTGAACCATATCGGTGGGAGTACCGGGTTACCCGGAGCTCTGCCGGCAATAAGATCAAGGATGTTTCCGAACCATCCTCCGAATAAAGCTCCCCAAAAAATGGTTGATATCCCTCCTAAGAACATAAGCCTTACAAGCTTTGACAGTATGCCTTCAAATTTGAATTTTAAAAGCAGTATTCCGGAAACTATGGCTAAAAAAAGACCATATCCTGCGTCACTTACCATTAGACCAAAAAATACAAAGAAAAAAGGTGCCATGAAAATATTAGGGTCAATTCCTCCTGATTTGGGCTGGCTGTACATCTGTGTAATCATTTCAAAGGGTTGAACAATAGCCGGATTGTTCAAAAGTATCGGAAACTCCTCATCAGTTTCGGGATTCTTTATTTCAACAATGCAGTCAGTAAGAGAGTTTAAACGGCTTTCAACCTTTTCGCTTAATTTTGCTGGAACCCAGCCTTCGAGCATGAAAATTCTATCTGTTTTTACCATGTTGCCAAGAATCTTATTCCTGTCTCTCTCTGTTGTCAGGTGATCATAAAGTACTTCGAGGTCATCTTTAAAGCTTGCGAAAGACCCAATTTTGTTTTCTATTTCTTCCGTTTCCTTATTGATCTTTTCGGTCTCATGGGAGGCATGGTTGATATTAATGGCGGCTGTTCCTTCCATGTCTTTAAAAGTCAGCTTTGAAAAGCCATACTTTTTTAATATTTGCAGAACATCTTCCTCCCGTGGAGTATGGTAAATGATCAGCAAATAACTTTGATCCTTGTCACTGTTAATAATGTCAACAAAGCTTTCCTGAACCTGTTCCGATAGCTCCTGACTCAACAGACCAGTATCCGTTATTGCAGGAACAACACCCGTCAGAATAGTTGTTGTTCTTGTAAAAGTCATATCAAGAGGAATTGTCAGTGGCTTCCAAGGCTCCAAGCTTAAAATAAGGTTTGCATATTTGTTTTTTTCTGATTTCAGGGTTGACAGCCTTTCATCAAATTGATGTATTTGATTGACAACAGACCATAATTTATCAGTGTTTTGAATTACCATGCCATACTCGCTTATACTTACGTTGCGTTTAGAGGGAAACAGACTTTTTTTTCTTTTATCGTATTTACTAAGGTAATCAATACATGACTTGACTTTGTTTATGTTTTCATCGAGTTTTGCTACCTCTTCGCTGTTTCCGTCACTTATGACAAGATCCTTCCATTCCTCGAGAGATGCTTTTTGTGTAGAATCAATAATCTCTACTACACCAATTTTCATAAGGCCTTCGATTATGCGTTCCTTATCTGCTTCAAGACCAATAAGAGAAAGTTTATTCATTTTTACTATTGCCATTTATGGTTCACAACCCTTCCTATTATGACCTCTACTGCCTTATCAAGATTTTCTCTTGCATGGGATTTGATATCCTGACACTCTTGGGAAATCTTGGATTTAAGTTTTTTAATTTCAATTTCTGCATCTTTTTCAGCGTCCTTTATAATTTTAGAAGCATCTTGCTCGGCTTCTTCCAAAGCCTGTTGCGACAGACTGTATGACTGGTCGCTTGCCTCTGAAAGAATCTGACGTGAATTTTCCAGAGACTGTTTTCTGATTTCATCAGCTTCTGATTCGGTTTGCTTAATTGACTTGATTATATCGATCGACACCTGATCACCACCTTGCGTATTATATATTTTAATGATACTATCACATATTTATACAAGGCACAATATAAATAATAACACTATGAAAAGTATATATCAAGATTCAAACTACAAAAATCAATTTTTGCGCAAATTAATAAAGTTTTGTGTTTAAAATTAATAAAAAAGGGTATATTTTAATCTTAAAAAAATATAGCTTCCACTACTATCGTTTGTTTAACGCTTATTTGAAGCCAAATAGCGACGTGAAAAAAGTGAAAGCAATATTTTACTCATTCCTTAACTTTATGGGAAATATTAATAATAATGAACTTTTTATATAGTATAGACGTCATATAATATATAATATAAGAAGACAGTAAAAATTCCAAAACTTAAAGAAAGGGGAAAAAGTGATGTGCAGGCTGAAAAGGTTGTTGATTTTTTCCGTTGCAGTTGCTCTTATCCTTAGTTGTGTACCTGTTTTTGCGGAAAATAACGGTATATGGACCAAGGAAGAAATACAAAACCAACTGACTCTTAAAGAGCAACAGATTGAAGTATTAAAAGTTGTGCTGACTACGGTAACAGAGCAGTACGGAGAGGATTCGAAAGAAGTTGAAGAGGTGGAGGAACAGCTTGAAACCCTTGACAAAAACTTGGAGAGACTCAGAATGGAATTGAACAATATAGAAGAAAAGGAAAAAGGCAATTCACAAGAGCAAATAGTGTTAGAAGGATATTTAGCACTTAATGATTTAGAAGGTGGGTTTTACGAGGTTGATGGATACAGGTTGTCGGGGGCTTTTTCATTTGGGGATTATGGAGGAAAACTGCTAAGAGTTACAGGCAGAGAAGATACTTCACCAAGTATTTACATGAATAAAGGGATTTTGGTAAGTAGCATTGAGGAATTGGACCCGAAAGAGTACATAAAAAGCATTATGGATATGGTTGACCGATCCATTAATGAAGCTGAGAAGGTTGAGAAGAACATTCCGAATTATATAATACAATACGGCGAGAGCTCTTCAGAGATCAACTTATATAAGGAAGATATGCGGACATTGTTTATGGATTCGGTGAATATGCTTGAAAAGCTCATAGAAATAGACAGAAGTAATGCAGATATGGATAAGTATGCAAAACTTGGCAAGGCACTAAGCAGGCTAGGTGACAGTATAAGTATATATGTAGACGGTAAAAAACCTTTGTTTGAACCGGAAGTATCCCCTATGATAGAGGAAGGACGTACCCTTGTTCCCTTCAGGGCAGTTGCTGAGTGCATCGGAGCTGAAGTATCATGGGACGGAGATTTAAGGAAGGTTACCGTTAAAAAAGATGACAGGCTGGTTGAACTTGTTATAGGAGACAAAACTGCTCATGTAAACGGGAATGCAGTGGAGCTTGATGTACCGGCAAAAATATTATACGGAAGGACTGTATTGCCTTTAAGGTTCGTGAGTGAATCCCTCGATGCAACTGTCCAATGGGTGCCCGATGGGAAGGTAATAGTTATTTCGGGTAATAAAAAGGATACTGTTTGATGTTATGCTTTATGTGTGTTTGCTTTTTCGTACTTATATATTTGTTGAACATTTTTCACAGTCACTTTCAATGCTGCGTATAAAGGCACGGCAAGAAGAAGTCCTAAAAACCCGTACAATGATGAGCCGATAAGAAGGAGAAGTATTACCGTGACCGGATGCACATTAAGCCTCTGTCCCATTACATGCGGAGAAATAAAGTTGTTGTCAATCTGCTGTGTAACCATCATTACAAGAATTACCTTCAAAATCATGAATGGGCTGATAGTCAAACTGACTAGAATGGCAGGGATAATACCTATAGTCGGACCAAAGAAAGGAACAAGTGAGGTAATCATTGCAAATATTGCAAGTATCAAAGCGTACTTTATTTCTATAATCATATACCCTATAAACATCATTATTCCTATAGCAAAGGCAACCAACATCTGCCCTACTATATAGGAAGACAATGCATTGTCTATATCCTTGAATATTTTTTCTGCCTGATTGTAACGCTTGCGCGGGAAATATCCCAGTAAGGTTTTTGTAAAATGCTCGTCATCTTTTAACAGGTAAAAAAGAATAAAAGGAACCATTAATATCAGAGTTCCGACATTTGTAACTGTTGATACAAAGCCAAAGAAGTACCGACTGAGATTATTGGCAACGTTTCCTGCCATTTGCCCCGCTTTCTGCTTGAATTCATCAATGGGCAGGAATTCAAGCCACTCATTGTTCAGAATGTTTTCCTGAAATGTAGTGTAGTTGGGAAGTTGGGTCAGCAATTGGCTGAACTGCTTGAACTGTTCAACAACTATTGCTCCCATATATGTACTTATAATTACAAAAAGGAATACAGTAATTATAAAGCTCAATACGATAGCAATTGATTTTGGAATTCGAATTTTCATAAGAAGTCTTACAAGCGGTCTTAATATATAGTAGAATATTCCTGATGCCAGAAGAGGTGCGAATATGGATGCAACAAGCATTTTAAAAGGCATAAGGAAAAAATCAATCTTTCCCAGCATATATATTATAAGAAGTGTCAGGAGTATTCCTGTGCCAAATTTGAAAAACTTATGGTTGAACCACATATTAGAACCTCCGCCTATAAATTCATTGAATATAAATATATCATACCAAAGCATAAATCTGCAATCAAAAATATTAAGTGTCAGGGGACGGTTCTTTGACACTTTTTTAGATTAAGGCTAAGTATGAAGCATTTAATAAATCAAGGAGATCCTCAAAGACGGCAGACCAATGTTATAACGCCTAAGCCCCAAATATTGGCATATCAACTTTCGAAAGTAACGTATTATAAGCTTATATTCCTAATCCGACTAATAAAAAAAGTACAATTAACTTACAAACTTTAAGTGACAGAGAACCGTCCCCTGACATCCTCTGACATCGATATGGGCGAATTTTAAGATATTTTGAGGTATTTTAAGATATTTCTCATATTTTTTTCCCAAAATGTATTTACAATAATTGATTGATATGTTAACATTTATCCGTATAAAAATACACATATAATTTTATTTTATTTTAGGGGGTAAAAAATGAAAAAATGGTTATCTGCACTAATTGCCATACTAATGGTTATTCAAAGCATGCCTTTAAACTTATTTTCAGCGTATGCGAACACAGATGAATTCACATTGACAAGCACAACAACAAATGCAACGACAAACACAACAACAAATGCAACGACAAACACAACAACAAATGTTACAACAGTATCTGATGCAGTGTATTTAAGGACGATGCAAGCAGTTCTGGAAGATGACTATACTGATGAGGCCCACAAGGCGACTGAACAACTAAAACTTGGAGAGATAACATATGGAGTTATAAATACTCCCGAAGATAAGGATTCTCTTATCTTTATACCACCGTCAGACGGAAGATATCGAATTGAAGGAATTGAAGGCGGAGGCCATTGTGCGGGATATCTTTTTGATTTCATAGATGGCTCGGTAGAGATGTTTGATACTGTCTATTCCAAAGACTCATGGTTTATTGAACAAGCTCTCATTGAAGGCAGAAAATACTATTTTCAGGTAACAAAGAAATACGGACAGGATGACATCGGATCTTATGCTGTAAAGGTTTCCTACCTTGGAACGCAAGAAGAAGGCGAAACTGAACCCGAGGTTGTACCCATCGATGTGGAAGAAACTGATTTATATACGGATGAGGTGCATAAAGCCACAGTACCTTTGAAGCTTGGCGGGTTGACTTATGGTGTTATAAACAGTGAAACGGATAAGGACTGTTTTATTTTAAAGGTGCCTGTAGATGGGATATATAGGATTGAAGGCGTATACGGTGCCGCAGATTCTTTTGGGTATCTTTTTGAATTTGAGGGTACTTCCTATCTTACATATGAACCTGTCTGGTCAAATAAGATGTGGTATATCGAACAAAATCTAAGGGCTGACACAACATATCATTTCATGATGATGAAAAAGTTTAACAATGCAGTACCTGGA
>CAYPCH010000096.1:0-14652 GCA_964409165.1 uncultured Oscillospiraceae bacterium
TGGGCAGTCAGGAAGGGACATTTGAAATAAATGATGCTATAAGAGGCGAACTTTCATTAACTGAGAATTATCAGGACATAGTCCTTTTAAAAACTAATGGTATACCCACATATCATTTTGCCCATGTGACAGACGACCACTTTATGAGAGTTACCCATGTTGTAAGAGGAGAAGAGTGGCTTTCGACATTACCTATACATTTTGAATTGTTTAAGACATTAGGTTGGGAGTTGCCTGTATATTGCCATACAGCTCATCTGATGAAAATTGACGACGGAGTAAAAAGAAAGTTGTCAAAAAGAAAAGATCCGGAACTGGGATTGGAATACTATATGAAATTAGGATACCATCCGGAAGCAGTCAGGGAATATCTTCTTACCATTCAGAACTCTAATTTTGAAGAGTGGAGAATTGAAAATCCGCAAGCGGATATGAATGACTTTGAATTCAGTTTGAATAAAATGAGCAAATCAGGCGCCTTGTTTGACTTAGACAAGCTTAACGATATAAGTAAAAATGTATTGGCGAGAATACCGGCAGAAGAAATATTTGATTTCCTGTTTAATTGGTCAAGGGAATATAAAAAAGAAGTGGAAAGCCTTTTAACTGATAACAGGGATTTAGTAATAAAGTTGTTGTCTGTAGGCAGGGATTCTTCTAAAGTACGTAAAGATTTAATATACTGTGAACAGATATTTGAATTTATCAGTTATTTCTTTGACGATTATTTTAAGGTGGTTGATGAGTATCCTGAAAATATAGATGCTACAGAAGCGGGAAAACTCCTGAAAGAGTACCTGGAAACCTATGACCATGGTGATAATCAGGAACAATGGTTTGGCAAAATAAAGGAAATTGCAGTAAAGAACGGATATGCAGAAAAACCGAAGGATTATAAGAAGAATCCTGAAATGTACAAAGGTCACGTAGGCGATGTTAGTACTGTTATCAGAATAGCAATTGTGGGACGTAAAACATCACCTGACATCTGGGAGATTCAGCAGATCATGGGTGAAGAAAAGGTCAGGAACAGAATTTGTGCAATAACATAAAAATCCCTACGGGACATTGAAATGATTCTTGATTCTATAGCTTAAACACGAGAGGCCTAATAAGTGCCTGAACCAATTAATATGGATAAATTGGTTCAGGCACTTTGTGTATCTGTTGTCAAAAGATAGTACTGAGCGATTATTTTTTTATTTTGAGGAGTCATTCTTTTTGGTATTTACAAACCGCCCCTTATAGTGTAAAATTACACTATAAGGGAGAAGGGTTAATAATGAGTAGAGACGAGTTTGTAAAGCTTATTGACGCAAAACTTAAGCTAATCAGGAATGAAAAGGATTATACTCAGGATAAAATGGCTGAGATACTTGGTGTTTCCAAGAAAACGCTTGTCCAGATTGAAAAAGGAAGAACGTCTATAGGCTGGACAGGTGCTGTTGCTCTGTGTACTATTTTCAAGGACAGTGAAATACTTCAGATGACTTTTGGAGGGAATCCAAAGGATATAATTCTTACTCTTGCCTTTGAAGGCTATGAAGGTGGTTTTGAGAAAACGATGGGAGGCAAGGTTTGGTGGAGAGATGTCCAGTCAAGAGGAGAGCTCAGAATCCAACAGAATATCATATCACAGCATTACCGCATTTTAGATATGAATGACAAGAGAATATCCTCTTCTTTCGATTATGAATATATTGAGAAAAGACTGGATGAGTTTATGGAGAAATGAGGTTTTTAAAATGGGGTTTATTAAGGCATATGTTAAATCAATGAGGCTGTATTATGCTTTTGTAACCGGAATAGCTGGTTGGCTTGGCATAATTTTGTACGAATATGTAGCAAAACTTCCGAACGCTACGGTTGAAGAATTTCCTGGAATGTGGAGGAAGGCAGTAATTCTGATCCTGCTCTTTTTTAGCTGGGGAATCAACCAGATAATAAATGACTGGCTTGGGCTTAAAGAAGACAGGGTTAACGCACCACAAAGACCTATGGTTACAGGTGAACTGAACCCGCTTAAGGCATTAACTGTTTCTTGTGCTCTGCTTGCCATTTCAATAATGATAATTTGTGTATTCCTTGAGCCTGTAGCCGCGATTCCTGCTGTTGCAGGAGTGCTTCTCAATATTGCCTATGAATATGCAAAGGGGCACGGCATTTTGGGCAATATTGTTTTCGGTATGATGATTGCCATGGCTACAGTTACAGGTTTTTTGGCATCAGGGCCTATAGAGTATTCCCATATTACATGGGCTGTTGTAGCCGTTTTTTTCCTTGTGATGGTGGTTAACGGTGTTATGACTTTTTATACTTACTTTAAGGACTATAAGGGAGACAGAGCTACAGGAAAAAAAACTCTGGTTGTAAAACACGGACTGAAAAAGTCAAGGATTATTGCTCTTTTGGCAGCGTTTATGCCCTCGGTATTTTTCCTGATAATATATTTTTGTGGTTTTGCCAATATAAAAGTAAATGCTACTTTTGTTTTTCTGGCACTGACAACTTTTTTCCTTCAGCTGTGGACTGGTTTTTTATATTACAGGTACCCTATAGGGGATAAAACCTATTATTCCCTTGCTGCGAACTTCCGTGCCTGTACATGTGCCCAGGCGACTTTAGCCGCTTTGTTCAATCCCGAAACAGCAATAATGCTTTTTATAGCATCATATATACTTGTAGGATTTTTGTTTGATTTGCATTCAAACAGCAAAGCATAATTATAGTAAAGAATAACTACATCAAAGAACAATTCTAGTGAAGAGTAATTGGAGATTTAGCTTATGAGAGTATTTGAAGAAGCTATGATAGGAAATTTAAAGCTAAAAAACCGTATAATAAGGTCTGCAACCTATGAGGGAATGAGCAGCAACAATGGATTTCCCGGACAGGATTACGAGGAGCTTTATTTAAAGCTTGCCCAAGGCGGTGTTGGAGGGATTATCACAGGATTTGCGTACATCTCACCACAGGGAAGAGCCATGCATCCCGGACAGGCGGGAATTGACAGCAGGGATAAGATATCCACTTTTAGGAGAGTAACCGATAAAGTGCATGATTATGACTGTAGGATATTTATGCAGCTTGCACATACCGGAAGGCAAACAATGAGTAACGTTACAAAAAGTCCTGTTTTTGGAGTATCAAAAAAGAAGTCTTTTTACTTTGGTGAAACGCCCCGGATTTTGACTGCCCCTCAGATAGAAGAGCTTTCAGACAAGTTTGCCCAATCTGCGTATTATGCAAAAGAGGCGGGATTTGATGGTGTACAGCTTCATGCGGCGCATGGATATCTCATACACCAGTTTATTCTGCCTTCAATAAATACAAGAAAAGATATGTTTGGAGTGGATGGAAAAACCGGCATAGGAACAAGGTTCCTTGAGATGGTGATAGATAAAACAAGACAAAGGTGTGGAATGGATTTTGCCGTTCTTGTAAAGGTAAGCGGCAGTGATGATTTCTTAAAAAAATTTAGTATTGAGCAATATATAAGCCTTATAAAATTCCTTGATCATAAGAAAGTGGATGCCATTGAAGTAAGCTACGGTACCATGGATTATGCACTTAACATAATCAGAGGCGAAATTCCTTTGGATGTTGTATTGGATATCAATCCGATATATAGGGTTGACAGCAGTTTTGGAAAGAAGGTATGGAAAAGGTTCATTTATCCATTTATGAAGCTTAAGATAAAGTCTTTCACGCCTATATACAATTTGTTTTATGCAAAGATTGCAAAGCAATATACAGAAATACCCATTATATGCGTTGGAGGTATACGCTACGGAGAAGAAATAAAACATGTGATTGAAAAGGAAAATATTGAATTTGCCAGTTTGTGCAGGCCTTTCATCTGTGAGCCGGATTTTGCGAAAAGGCTTCAGGTTGATGAGGGCTATGTTTCTAGATGTGTAAACTGCAATATCTGCACAATAATGTGCGATTCCGCATTTCCTACACGTTGCTTCAAGAAAGGAGATAGTTGTAAATGAGCATGAGTGAAAGGGTTATTGAGATAATAAGCAAAAACATTGAAAAAAAGTGTGAAGTTAGCATGGAAAGTCGGTTAATTGAGGATCTTGGGATTGATTCATTCAGCAAAATAATTATTACTGCGGCTTTGGAGGATGAATTTTCTATAGAAATAGACATGTACAGCTTTGGAGAAATAAAAAAAGTAAGAGATATAGTTTTGGGACTCAAAGTGAAATATCCTGAAATTGAGGGTGATTGAAAATGTATATGGAAGATTTCATGACAAGACTAAAAGTTGATAAGAGTGCTGGAGACAAAGCAGGCTTTAACCCGTATTACTGTGTTGTCCAATCGGGCTTGGGAGACCCTGTTGTAATTGAAGGATGCGAATATATAAATCTTGCGTCAAACAATTACCTCGGTCTTGCGGATGATGAAAGGGTTAAAGAAGCCTGCATGAAGGCTGTGGATAAATATGGTGCGTCACTTTGCGGAACGCCGGTTGCAACAGGATACATTGATATGTATAAAGCTCTTGAAGAGAAGGTTTCATGTTTTTTGGGTCTTGAGTCCACGGTTATTCTTCCTTCCTGCTATCAGGCAAATAACGGTTTGTTTTCTGCGATAGTTGGTAAGGAGGATGTTATTGTGGTAGACCACTATGTGCATTCATCCCTGATAGAGGGTATAAAAGCAGCGGGTTGCAAGATAAGGCCTTTCCTTCACAATAATATGGGACACCTTGAAGAGGTTCTTCAGCGTCTGTCAAAATATCGGCAGATATTTATAGTTACAGAATCGGTGTTTTCAACAGAGGGAAGTATTGCACCTTTAAAGGAGATTACAGAACTTTCCGTAAAATACAATGCCATTCCTGTTGTTGATGATTCTCACGGAATAGGGGTTTTAGGAAGAAAGGGAAGAGGCATTCTTGAAGAGAGCGAGATTGCAAACTTTCAGGGAATTTATACAGCTTCCTTGGGCAAAGCCCTTGCAAACAGCGGAGGTATTATTTCGGCAAGGGCAGAAGTGATTGAATATCTTAGATATTACTGTCCACACCTTGTTTATTCAACAGCACTTTCTCCTTCAGTGCTGGGTGGAACGTTGAAGGTGCTGGAAATTATAGAGGAAGAGTTCGAAAAAATTGCGACAAGGCTCTGGAGATACAAGGATATAATTAACCGGGAACTTATAAGTGCAGGATTTGAAACTGCGAAGGGAAAAGCTCCTATAACATCTATTGTAACAGGTAGCGCAGAAAACACCATTTTACTGGCAAAGAAGTTTTTTGACAGGAAAGTGCTTACGACGCCTTTTGTAGAGCCATCCGTACCGGCAAACGGTGGGAGAGTCAGGTTGATAGCCGGAGCAAATCTGAAGAAAGAGAGTATTGAAAAAGCTGTTGAAACCATACATTGTCTAGGAGAAATGTGATGAAATATTTCTTTGTATTAAATCCCGGGTCAAAATCCGGAACAAGCCGGAAACGGTTTAAAGCCATTTTTGACATGCTTGATATTAGAGGGCTGGAATATGATTATGAGGTAACAAATACCTTGGAGGATGCATTTGCCATGTCCCGTTATGCAAATGAGAAGGCGGACTATCACGCAATAGTAGCTGTAGGGGGAGATGGAACCATAAACAGGGTTCTGAATGGTTTTTTTAATGAGGATGGTAGGAGGATTTCAAGTGCAAAAATGGGTGTCGTGTATACGGGAACAAGTCCTGATTTCTGTAAAAGCTATGGTATACCATTAAGCCTTGAAAAGGCTGTAGGGACTTTGATAGAGGATAAGAGCATTAGAGTAAGCGTGGGGAAAATTAAACTGGCATCATCTATAATGAAGGAATATGACGCAAGACCGGTGAATTCCGATCCGATATTCAAGACAAGGTATTTTGCCTGTTGCGCCAATGCTGGACTTGGGGCAGAACTTGCACGAAGAGCCAACAGCGGAATAAGAGGGGTTATAGGTGACAGATTGGGAACATTTGTTGCTCTATTGAAAACGCTTTTTAGTTATACTCCTGTTGATTTTATGGTTAAAGTTGATGGGGAAATTCAGAGGATTGAAAAGGTTTATAACATATCAATAGGACGAACTTATCACATAGCATCGGGAATAAAGGTCAAAAACAGGCTTTCTCCTGAAGATAACACTTTTTACAAGCTTGTTGCAAAAGATATGGCTTTGGCGGATTTACCTCGTGTGATTAAAAAGGTATACAGCGGAAAGCATATTCATAATGATAAAAATTTATCGCTGGATTATTGCAGAACTTTTGAAATACTAGGGAACAGCAACTGCCCAGAGGTTGAATTTGACGGTGATCCGGCCGGGTTTTTGCCGTGCAGGATTGAGACGGCAGCAGAATGTTTGGAATTGATTTGCACAAGGTAGTGACCCCAAATATGGTTTGTTCAGGAGAAGGAACAGTGTCCAAATAGCGCTGTATATAACAAACAGATGAACTTGAGCGAGGTTGATTATGAATTCTGAGAAGGAACTGATAAAATTAATAGCTGGATTTATGCCAAGAAATGCATCCCAACTCAACGGTTTATTTGAAGCAGATTCTGAAATTATTGATTTTGAAGGCGGTAGAATGCTGTTTAATATAGATGAGTTTTCATGTGAAGACTACATGAGAGATGGTGAGCCTTACACTTTAGGATGGAATGTTGCAGTTGGAAGTATAAGTGATATACTGGCTTCAGGCGGTCAGCCACTTTTTTACCTTCACAGCATGACTGTGGGGGAGGACTGGGGAGAGGAATATATAAAGAACTTTTCAAAAGGGGTGTCAGATGTCCTGAAAAGGTTCAATACGGCGTTTTTAGGCGGAGATTTCGGAAGATCAAAGGATTGGAGATATACTGCGACGGTGATTGGTACTATTGAGGGAGAGCCTGTATTAAGAAGCGGCGCATCGGTGGGTGACAAAATATATATTACAGGAAAAATCGGGGCAGGCAATCTGGAAGCCTTTTTAAAGCTTTATGAGGATAAAAAGGTGTTGGGGAAAATTGCGGGCAAGGTGAAAACTCATTTTAAATTAAGACTTGAAGAGGCACAGTTGATAAAAAAATATGCATCGTGCTGTATAGATACGAGTGATGGTGTTTTTAATGCCGTAAAGGCTATTGCTGAAATGAGTGGCACTGGTTATGAATTATATAACCTTCCATACACAGGTTTGGGTGTTATGGCAGCAAAGCTGACAGGAATGCCCACAGCTCTTTTGTTTTTAGGAGAGTGCGGGGAATATGAGCTTTTGTTTACGGTTGGAGCGAAAAAGGAAAAAGATTTCTTAAAAGAAGCTGAAGAAAAGGGCTTTGAGTTCTATGAAATAGGTAAGATTGCGCAAGCATCATCAAAGGTACTTATTGAAGATAAGAGCATAAGAAACCTTGAAAGTCTCGACATAAGTGCAAGATGCTATAGTGATATGAAGCAGTATATAAATGAGCTGGTCAGGAGGTGGCACAGTTTATGAAAAGAAGGGTGGCGGTAACCGGCATAGGGCCTGTGACGTCTGTAGGTATCGGGAAAGAAGAGTTTTTCAAAAGCATATTGGAGAGAAAATTGAAGGTGAGTGAAATACCTGAAGATTACATCAGGAAATACCCTTTCAAGTCACGATATTATGTCCCTGCACCTAAAATGTCCTTTGATGAGTATGGTATTCCTGCACCAGTTGAAATTGCTACAGGAGAAGCGGCGAAGCTTGCAGTTGTTGGGGCAAAGCTTGCATTGGAGGATGCCGGATTCAAAATTGTCGAATGCGGCAAATACTTTTCGACAGATGCAGATGAAGGCTGCGATATTATTATGGGAATAGGTATGAACAGCCTCCGGACTGCATTTAATTCATATGTTTCCCACATCTTTGAGGGTAAAAAGGATGAAGCAGAAAAGTACGGCATACATGCAAGATACAACAGAATGGTTATACCGATGCTGATGCCTAATTCCACTTCGTCATGGATATCCATACTATTCGGAATAAAAGGGTCAAACCATACAATAAATGCTTCCTGTGCTTCCGGTACCTGTGCCATAGGGGAAGCGTACCTTCGTATAAGAAACGGTTTGTGTATAACTGCGGTGACAGGGGGAGTTGAATCTCTTGAAGAGAAATACGGGGCAATCATGCGAGGATTTGACATGCTCTCTACCCTGACCATGTCCTCTGATGGGAACCCGATGCCTTTTTCCAATAAGCGTAGCGGATTTTTGTTTAATGAAGGTGCCGGGTGTGTTTTGATTCTCGAAGAACTTGAAAATGCAGTAAAGCGGGGAGCACAGATTTATGCCGAGATATGCGGTTATGAGTGTAACAGCGATGCTTACAATATAGTTCAAATGGATGAATCCGGCAGGCAGATTGTGCAATTGCTTTCAAAGCTTGTTGATGGAAGAAAAATAGATTATTTGAATGCGCATGGTACAGGGACCATCTTGAATGACTCGGTTGAAGCAGATGTTATAAAGAGGGTATTTGGTGATAAAGACCGTCAGCCTTTGATAAACTCAACCAAAGGGCTTATTGGGCATAGCATTGGTGCAAGCGGAGCAATTGAGGCGGCTGTTGCAGCATTATCTATAAGCAGATCAGTTGTACATGGTAGCATTATAGATGACCCTATGGACAATCTCAATCTGGTAATGGAATCAGTGCTGGCAAAAATAGACTATGCCCTTTCAGCTTCCTACGGTTTTGGAGGGCATAATGCGGCAATCCTGTTCAAAAGGTATGAGGGTGAAGATGGATAAGATGGATAAGATGGATAAGGTTTTGATTACAGGTGCATCTGGTTTTATAGGAAGCCATGTTGCACAAGAATTTTGTGAAAATGGAATACAAATCGTATGTCTTGCAAGAAAAGGAAGCAACCTTCAAAACTTGGAGAAGCTGCCCGTAAGGATAGAGTATGGTGATGTGGAAAATTTGCAGGGCTTGGTGGAGACCTTTAAGGGTGTAAGCTTTGTCATACATGTTGCTGCTCTTGCAAGAGACTGGGGGGAGTACAAGAGATTTTACAGGACAAATGTGGAAGGAACGCTGAACGTTCTTAAGGCGTGCAGGAGAAATGGCATAAGAGATGCAGTAATAACCTCATCCTGCTCTGTCTATGGAGAAGAAAATAATACAAAGATTAAGGACGAAAGCTATCCCCATAATTCGCACTATACCTATTTTTTTGATAAATTGTTTCCGTGCGCGCTAAACCATTACAGGGATACTAAGGCAATCGGAAAAGAGAAAGCAGTGGAGTATGCAGAAAAACATGGCATGAATGTTACTGTTTTGGAACCGGTATGGGTCTACGGTGAGGGGGAATTTTATACAGGCTTTTACGAATATCTTAAGACTGCAAAAAGCGGAATGCCTTTTCTGCCGGGTTCTTTAAAAAATAAATTTCATGTCATATATGTAAAAGATTTGGCAAGAGCTTATTTAAAGGCTTATGAGAAGAGACTTGAAGGAGTCAATTCTATTATAATAGGAAACAGGGAAGCTGAGTTTATGGATTATATATATTCTGTTTTCTGCAATAAAGCGGGAATAAAAAAGCCAAAGAGATTGCCTAAAGCTTTGGTATATCCCTTTTCCCTTTTATTGGAATCGATATATACGCTGTTGAAAACGAAGAATCCTCCTGTTCTGACCCGGGGGAGAGTAAACATGTTCTATGACAATATAGAGTATTCATCGGAAAAGGCTGTAAAACTATTGGAATTTGCCAATAAGTTCAGTCTTGAAGAAGGAATTGAGCGAACCGTAAAGTGGTACAAAGATAAGGGATTTTTATAAATGAGGTGAAGTGAATGCTAAAGGTGAAAAATATAACAGGGTTTAGAAAGTTCATATTTAATCAACAGACCAAGCTAGGTGTTTTTTTTCATTTTCTTCCTTGGCTTTTGAAAAGAAGAATCAGCTTAAGCAGATTTGTTTTCTTTCTCAAAAGGCTTTTGTACTTTTTATCTAAAATGCAGCATAACAAGTTTGTTAAAATAGGAGAAAATACACGCATTGACCTTTATTGTCCCGGGTTTCCGTCGGAAGCGTTTTATACTGCTGCAAAAAAGTTTATTGCTTTTGGAGAGAAGCTTCCGTGTACAACCGTATTGATTTCGATTACTTCAGCGTGCAAATACAACTGTAGTTACTGTTATCAGAAGCATGACAAGGGGAAGGATATGGACATTGATATTCTTGTGAATACTGTGAAGAAGCTTCAGGACATGGGAATAGCCTTTTTCAACATAGAGGGTGGAGACCCTTTTCTGGTATATGACAGGCTGAAAAAATTATGCAAAGTAATTGACAGCAGGTCTGAGATATGGATAAATTCTACAGGATATGGAATTACGATAGAACGGCTTTCAGAGCTTAAAAAGCATAATGTTACCGCCATAATGTTTTCGCTTCATTCGTCGCAGCCAGAGGAGTTTAACAGCTTTTTGGGAGACGAGAAAGCTTGGGAAACCATGTCGGATGCAGTAAGAAGGTGTCATGATGTCGGGATACCGGTAGCGTTCAATTCATGCCTTAAAAAAGAGGATTTTTATAACGGCAATTTTGAAAAGGTAATGGATAGAGCTAAGGAATTTGGAGCATCCATAATTCAACTGATAAAACCGAAACCATCAGGAGGCTGGCTTGAAAAGGGTGTTGAGTGTTTTAGTGAAAAAGATATGGAAAGGTTAAAACATCTGGTGAACAAGTACAACCTTGAAAAAGAATACAGGGAGTATCCATCAATATCCGCTCAGGCAATTGAAGAGGATAAATTCTTGTTCGGATGTACTGCCGGAGGGACCGACAGATTTTATATAAATGCAAAAGGAGATGTACAGCCCTGCGAATTCTTGAACATATCCTTTGGTAATATATGCAATGAATCTTTTGAACTCATTTATAAAAGAATGAGAAGCTGTTTTGAAATTCCAGGGAATTGCTGGTTGTGCGAAAAATACTCTAAAGATGTGCTAAAGCTTTATAAGGAAAATAATCTTAACTCTCTTCCGCTAGACCCGTGCATCTCAAAAAAAGTCTACGAAAACTGGGACAGGGGAGAGGACACCAAGTTGTATAAGAAACTTGAGTTTCCCCATTTTTAATATAGTGCTATCTTCCAATATAGCAGTTTCTGTCTTTCTCAAAGGCTCTTACAGAACCTACAATCGTACTGTTTTCAACAACTTTAAGAATGATTGAGTTTTCCGATTCTTTCATCAGTTGTTCAAAAGTTTGAGTAAGCGGTGAAATTGTATAATCCTTGTATCTTACTGCATTTTCCTGATATGCAAGCTTTTGAAGTTTCAGGATATTCTCAAGGTCATTTCTTGTTACAATCTCAACATCGCTTCCTGTTAATTCTGCTTGTACCCTCTCAGACAATGTTCTCATATCGTCCCCTCTTTCTTTGTAAGCCAATCGCCTTTTACAATAGAGTTTTGTTTGACATCCCAGAACTTTCCCTTTGCAAACATTTTTTGACGCAAAATACCTTCAAACTGCATTCCGGATTTTTGCATAACCTTACCTGAAGCCTCATTTTCTACTGCATGAAAAGCTTCTATCCTGTTTAGCTCCATATCGTTGAAACCAAAAGATAATAGTCGTGTAACTGCTTCAGTCATAATGCCTTTACCCCAGTATTCCTTTGATAGAGCATACCCAATTGTCCCGCAAGAATTTTGCAAGTCAAGTCCGACAAAACCCATAGCACCGATTATTCTACCGGTCTCTTTGAGTTCAATTCCCCATTCCCCGGCTTCATCATTTTTATAACGTCCAAGGATCCAACTAATAAAGCCCTTCGCATCTTCAATGGACTTATGTGCTTCCCAGGTCACGTACTTTGCGACTTCCGGGTGTTTTGCATAATCAAAAACATCATTTACATCTGTAATATCAAGTCTTCTTAATACTAATCTTTCTGTATCCAATGTTGGATTACCTAAATACTTCAGCCTCACTGAATCCATAAGAAAACCTCCTTTCAATTAAAAACCGCAGAATCACATTTCTTGTGACTCCGCGGGCATATATCCACGTGTAGGGCTTTATTGCCCCTATGCAACTCGAGCAACACTGCGCTTATGCATACTCAACTTAATAGATATTTTTTCATAACATTACAAATTTGTCAATAGTGTTTTTCAGGACCTTTTTCATACCTTTTCTGTAGTGTATTTATTGTTTCTTTATCCAAATGCTTAATTGGTGATAAATTATTTTGCTCTTTTATCTTAAATTTACTTACCAACGATACAAGAATATTTGCCTGACATGAAAGTTCTTCACCTGAAGAAGCAGTTTGCTGAGAGGTTGCAGAGTTACTTTGAGTAACCTGTGAAACCTGATTAACAGCCTGATCTATTTGCGCTATAGAAATTGCCTGTTCATTTGATACAGTTGCTATTTCATTCATGATATCAGCAGCCTTTGAAGTACTTTGAGCAATACTGTCCAAGGCTAGTGCTGTATCTTTTGCAATTTTTGTACCGTCATCTACATTTCTTATTGAACCCTCTATTAAAGCTGTTGTTTCCTTTGCTGCGTTTGCACTTCGGGAAGCAAGATTTCTTACTTCCTCAGCTACAACTGCAAAGCCTTTACCATGATGACCTGCCCTTGCAACTTCTACAGCAGCATTTAGTGCAAGTATATTCGTCTGGAAGGCTATTTCATCTATTTCATCTATTACTTTTATTATCTTGGAAATATTTTGAGACGATTCATTTATAATTTCAATTGCTTTTAGCATAGATTTCATTTGCTCATTACCCTTTTGTGCATCATCTCTTCCTAAGACTGCCAACTCATTTGATTTATCGGCTTTTATTGCATTTTTCTTAATGTTGTCAGCTATTCCGGAGATAGTTGCATTAAGCTCTTGAATTGAACTTGCCTGCTCAGCTGAACCCTGTGCCAGAACCTGGCTGGAATCTGCAACCTGTTTCGCTCCTTGACCAACCTGTTCAGCTGAATTACTGATTCTATAAATGATTTCGTTCAATGATACTATAATTCTATCAAGGGAATTTCGAATTTCAACAAAATCTCCTTTATAGTCAAGTTTCACAGATACATCAAGATTTCCTTTTGATATTTCCGAAAGTACAAATGATATCTCTTCTATATAGCTTGATATCAATGATATTGTTGTATTAAGGGCGTTTTTGATTTCTGCGTGATCTCCACTGTAGCTTCCTTTGACACTTACATTCAGAGTTCCTTCCGACACCTTTTCAAGCACTGTTTTAGCCTCTTTTACCGGGGCTATTACTGCTTCTAAAGTATTATTGAATCCTTTTACAATATCTTTGTATGCACCTTCAAAATTTTCTATATTTCCTCTGATGTTTAGATTTCCTTCAATAGCTGCATCTGTCAGTTTACCTGTTTCTGACTTAAGATATTTCAATGAACCAATTATATCAGACATACTCTTTGAAAGAATATCTTTATCAGAAACTATATCTATTTCGGCAGTTAAGTCACCTGAAGCTATTTTTTTTGCTGCAAGTACCTTATTTTTTGTGTTGCCTATTATTCTTCCAAAGGACTTCATTAATGTTCCGATTTCGTCATCTGATGAGGCAGTAACACTCACGTCTATATCTCCGTCAGCTAGTTTTTCCGAAACATCTACAAGTTTTTTAATTGGATTTCTTATAAAAATTTTCGTGATAAGTATGGTAGTAGCTGTTCCTATAAGAATAAAGGCAAGAGTAATAAATAGTACACTTGATTTAAGGGAACCGATTCCTGCAAATACTTCACTTTGAGAGAGAGTTAGTCCTAGAGACCATTCGGTTCCGGATATAGGGGTATAAGACATGTATCTATTAGTGTCTTCAAATTTATATGTTCTCGAACCCGATTCACCTTTAATCATTTTTTTCATTACTTCATTAAGGATTTGGCGAACATGTTTTGATGCTTCTAGTGTATTTGTAACTGAATACATTTCAATATTTTCCATAAGCAATCGGGAAGCTGTCAGGTATGAATAGACTCCTAGCACACTGAAGGAGACTAGTGGACAACGGCGTAATTGATGTAACATTTTCATACCCGCATAAAATCGTAATTTTTAAACGAAAAACAGCCATTTAAAGTGTTACACTATTTATGTCTTTATGCACTAGTAGTAATAGTATAATTACTGCTGCTAGCTTAAAGCCAATTTTTAAATTCATGAACCATTTCATATCCAATTCCTCCTGTTTTGTGAAGTTTGTTAATTTTAACAGATGAGTTTTTGTATATTATCAGAACAAGTATGTCTTGAAAGATAAAGATTTGTATATATATATCGGTATGCAAGCTAGTACAATTAATACAGAAATTGTAGAATTCATACTAGAGATGATAAATTACTCAATTTTTTTCTGCTTTAGAGGAACAACTTATTTGTAAGTCACTTTTATATTGGATTAATGATGGCTCTCATTCTATTCCCGATGACTTATTTATAGACAGCTACATTGATTCAACGCAGAGATATTTAGATGTATTTAAACGTATTTTTGTTTATACAAATAATGAAGCTCATTACAACATGATGCTTCAGCTATGCCACCGCTTAAAAAAAGTTTGCATTATGGTTTTTATTAGTATATACTAATACGTATATCAAAAAGA
>CAYPCH010000097.1:0-14437 GCA_964409165.1 uncultured Oscillospiraceae bacterium
TTTATATCAAGACCCTGTGTTTATTGCACAGGGTTTTGTTGTTTTCAGGCAGGGGCAGATAGGGGAACGGTCGAAACCACTAAAAAGTATAAATTTTTTTAAAATTGCACCCTGAAACCCGCATGACTTCGTTGTAAATTTCCAAGAAAAACTACTTTTTTGGTGATCTTGGACGGTTATCTTATTCGATCCTGTTATTGGATCTTATCAGTGCGCAATCTCTTGAAATTATTAAAAAACATTATATAATGTAATTAAAAAGGATTATTTAGCGGGGTAAGATAAATGAGATTTATTAATGTACTGTCGTATAGGGGCGCAGACTTTCTGATGAAACAAATGAAGGAGAATCATGACAAAAGAAGGATATATTATTATGGTTTCCAAGTCGTTATAGGCGGAATTATTAAAGCGGTGCTTCTGCTGATTCTTGCTTTAATAACAGGCACAGTAGCCCCGGTCATTATGGTAATTGCATTTTTTTCTACTTTGAGGGTAATTGCTGGTGGCTATCATATGGATACATTCGGCAGGTGTACTATCGTATCAATTGTATTATTTATTGCAATTGCATGGATTTCACAGAATACATACCATATATGGAGTCAAGGTGCTTTAATTATATTTGCTGTATTTTCGTTTATTCTAACTTTGATTATTCTTATCAAGAGAGCGCCTGTAAGTAATCATAACAGACAAATAAGCAGTAAAGAAGAAATAGAAAAGTTCAGAAGGCTCTTCAAAATGTATATGTTTTTATGGGCAGTAGCAGTGTGTATATTGTTTATGTTGGATTTAAAAATGTTTGTTCTTACAGCGAGTCTTGCAATTTTACTGGAAGCTTTTTTGATTTCTAAGCCTGGACATAATTTTTTTTCCTTTATAAATGACGGTTTTAGTATTGCAGGAAAATAGAATGAATAATCCTTTACAAAAGAGTGCTAAAGTATTAAAATTATAAAAAGCATTTAAACATTGAGTAAAAAGCTTTAAAAACAAAGATTGGCAGGTATTGTATTTAAAATGTATAGGAACGAAGTTATTAAAAAAATAGAAGAATTAAAAGAAAAGATGAATGCAGTAATAGTTGCTCATAATTATCAGATTGATGACGTTCAGGAAGTAGCTGATGTTGTCGGTGATTCTCTTGCACTGAGCAAATACTGTGCAAGTGTTGAGAAGGAAGTAATTGTGTTTTGTGGAGTACATTTCATGGCGGAAAGTGCTAAAATACTTTCTCCGAAGAAAACAGTGCTTTTACCTGAAATAGATGCCGGATGCCCAATGGCGGATATGGTAACAGCTGAAGCATTAAGAGAAGAGAAAAAAAAATATCCTGGTGCAGTGGTAGTATGTTATATTAACTCAACTGCCGAAGTAAAGGCGGAAAGTGACATATGTTGCACATCATCAAATGCCATTGAAGTTGTCAAATCAATAAAAGAAAAAGAAATATTGTTTGTACCGGATCAGAATTTGGCAAGCTATGTTGCAAAGATGGTTCCTGGAAAAAATATTATTCCATGGAAAGGATACTGTATAACACATCACAGAGTTGGAATAGAGGATGTGAAGAAAGTAAAAGAAATTCACCCTGATGCAATTTTAGCAGTGCATCCTGAGTGCAGGAGCGAAATTGTGCAAGCAGCAGATTTTGTCGGAAGTACTAAAGAGATTATAGATTTTGCCGGCAAGTCAAATAATAAAAAGTTTATAATCGGTACCGAGATGGGAGTTTTGTACACATTAACCGGAAATAACCCTTCAAAGACCTTTTATCTTCTATCAAAAGGACTCATATGTCCTAATATGAAAAAGACAACATTAACAAGTATAACCGATTCCCTGGTAGAAAAGAAATATGAAATAAGTCTTGATGAGGATGTCAGACTAAAAGCAAAGAAAGCTTTGGACAGAATGTTGGAAATCGGCTGATTATGTTAATATTTTTTATGTTTGTCTGAAAGGGGAAACTACCATTTTGAGTGCTAATAGATACCTTATAGATTTTGATTTCGATAATATGAAAATCGAGCATCATGATGTTGTTATCATAGGAAGTGGAATAGCAGGAGTTTATACTGCACTGGAGATTCCGCATAATTTTGATGTTCTGATAATAACAAAAGAAACTATAGATATAAGTAATTCCGTGCTTGCCCAAGGAGGCATTGCCGTATCCCTTGATAAGGAAGATTCACCAGAGTTGCATTTTAAAGACACAATATATGCTGGTGCTGGTTTATGCGATGAAAAAAGTGTTTGGGTACTTGTTAATGAGGCTGCGGAAAATATAGAGTCTTTATGCCGGTTCGGAGTTAATTTTGATAAGGAAGGTTGCAATGAGCTTAGTTTGACAAGGGAGGGAGCTCATAGCAAGAACAGAATTATTCATGCCGGAGATACTACTGGAAAAGAAGTATGTGATAAATTGATTTCGGTGGTAAGGACAAGAGAAAACGTCAAAATTAAAGAGAGGACTTTTGCGGTAGATTTATTGGTTAATAATAATCATTGCAGAGGTGTTATTGCTTATGATGAAGATAATGGACAATATATTCTATATCAATCAAATATAGTAATATGCGCCACAGGAGGTTTTGGACAAGTTTATTCCAATACTACCAATCCAGAAGTTGCAACGGGTGACGGGGCAGGACTTGCATATCGTGCCGGTGCAGAATTAATGGATCTCGAATTCATTCAATTCCACCCTACGGTTTTGTACCATCCGAATAACAAAAGCTTTCTCATATCTGAGGCTGTAAGGGGAGAGGGTGCTCTTCTGAAGAATGTAAAAGGCGAAAGATTTATGCCGAAGTACCATGAACTTGGTGAGCTTGCACCGAGAGATATAGTTTCAAGGGCTATTTTCAATGAACTGAAAACAACAGGTTCAAATAGCGTTTTTGTTGATATAACATTTAAGGACAAGAGTTATCTTGAGCATAGGTTTCCAAATATATATAAGACGTGTATGAGCTATGGTATAGATATTTCTAAGGATTATATTCCTGTTGCTCCCGCGGAACATTATTGCATGGGAGGTATAAAAACCGATGTGTTCGGACATACAAACATTGAAGGCTTTTATGCATGTGGTGAAGCAGCTTGTAACGGTATACATGGTGCAAATAGGCTTGCAAGCAATTCATTGCTTGAAGGATTGGTGTTTGGACATAAAATAGGCGATGAAGTAACTGCTGTATTTAAGAAAATGGAGAAAAAGTCCGAAAATGATATCAGACATGGAAATAATATTAGATATAAAGAAAAAAGCAATAGGAGTATAATAGATATTGACAGACACGCCATTAAAACAGATATACAGAATATGATGACAGAATATGCAGGTATTATAAGAGACAAAGAAGGTCTTCTTGTTGCAAAAGAAAAGATTGACTGCTATTCTGTACATATTGAAAATATGAAAAACATTTGTATAAACGATTTTGAGCTTCAGAACATTGTATTGCTTTCAAAATTGGTCATTGAAGCTGCTATAGAGCGTGAAGAGAGCAGAGGAGCACATTTTAGGCAGGACTTTCAGAAAACAGATGATGCAAAATGGAAAAAAAACATAATAAAAAGAAAAATTTGATACATACTAATATGGAAGGGGTCAATTGGAGTTGTATATATCGGAAACTGATAAAATTATAATAACTGCATTAAAAGAAGATATTCCATCAGGTGACATAACCGCAGATAATATAATAGATGAAAGTGCGAGGTCGGAGGCTTTACTGATTTCAAAAGACACAGGAGTCATAGCAGGAATGGATGTTGCCAAGAGAGTATTTGAAATACTCGATGGAAGCGTTGTCTTTGAAAAGATTGTTAATGACGGGCAAGTGGCAAAGTATGGAGATATAATTGCAAAAATTGAGGGCAATACCAGAGCTCTTTTAAAAGGAGAAAGAACTGCGCTTAATCTATTACAACGTATGTCCGGTATAGCAACAAGAACAAGGCAAATGGCTGATAAGATTAAGGATACAAAAGCAAGACTTGTTGATACCAGAAAAACTACTCCGGGATTAAGGGTACTCGAAAAATACGCTGTAAGGGTTGGAGGAGGCTATAATCACAGGTTTTGTTTGTCCGACGGAGTTCTGATCAAGGACAACCATATAAAAGCAGCCGGAGGGATAAAGAAAGCTATTGAGTTAGTAAAGGGTAGAATACCTCATACTATAAAGATTGAGGTAGAAGTGGAAAACATGGAGCAGATAGAGGAGGCATTAGATGGAAGAGCTGACATAATAATGTTTGACAATATGGGACTTGACAAGATGAAAGAAGCTGTTAAAATAATATGTGGAAGAGTTATTACAGAAGCATCTGGAAATGTAAATATCGATACTATTTTTGATATAGCATGTACAGGTGTTGATATAATATCAGTTGGAGGATTGACACATTCAGCGAGTGCTTTCGATATAAGTATGAAAATCAGTTAGTGTAAATTCTATAGGAAGCAATTAAAATCACGGTATATCAAATACAATAATTCATTTAAAGGTATTTTCAAAAATTTAAATTAAGATTTATAAGGGCTTGTGGATAAATCCAAAACATATCCACAATTAGTTCACAGCATTTTGGTTTCCATAACCTTGTATGAGTGAACATCCTATGAAATAAGCATTTCAAGCCATATGGCTTTAAAAAGATATCCACAATGATGTGGATATCTTTTGATGTTTAATGAGAAATAAGCAGATAGTTTATATTTGGGGATGTTTGGTTTATCCTAAATTAGGAGATTTATTTTAAATAAGGACTTGTCAAATCACTATTCAACATTTCATAAATACGTTCAAACACTTTAGTATTGTTCAGTATACTTTTATGGTTAGGTGCTTCCATTATACTGCCACTCAAAATGTTATCCACAGTGAAGTTGTTTTCACCCATATTGAATATTTCGGTTTTAATACCCCAGTCATCAAGACTGGCGCTTTCTGGAGTTACCACTTCATCATATTGGCTTAGTATGTTTCCCACCTGAATAGAAGGATTAAGGCCTCTGTTGATCATATTAAGAAATAGTCTTGAAAATAGTTCACTTTCAGGAGCAAGGTCTTCAATTGATTTATCTGCAAAGTAGTGTTCTCCTATTGATGCAAGATAAGATCCTCTATGTGGAACTGACAGAAATATAATTTTATTCACATTATTGCTTTTTATGTATTTCTCACTGGAAGTATAATATCTCGAAACCAATCCGCCCATGCTGTGTGTTATTAAGTTGAATTTATTTACAAGGATACCTTGTTTGAGCATATCATTCTTTTGTTCATTCAAAAAGTTATCCAGACTGTCCGAACCGAAAACAATCCCAGCGGTAGAATCATAATCTACAGCACTTGATGAATAACCCTTTGAATTAAGGTATTCGCTAAGGTTATCGAAAACAGACGAGCTCTCCTGATAACCGTGGACAAGTATAACCGGCACAGGAATAAGTTTTAATTTTACGCTACTTTTTATATTAGTACCTTTAATTCCTGCAGTAATATTTACAGTAGAATCGTAAGGGTCAAAAAATTTTGAGTAATAATTTACAGGTGTATACGATGCAACATACTCTCCGAATTTATCGGTAACTGCTTTTCTAGGAAAAACAGATCCCTCATTACTGTTAGCATATAGAGATATTTGAACATTCGGCATGGAAAACCCGCTTGCATCCTTTACTTCTACTTTAAGGTAGACTTTATTTGACGGTTCTGCTGATATGGTGTTTATCTGGGAGTTTATCACACTTAGATTGATTTTTAAATCATCTTTGCTCAAAAAGCTGTTATAAATATAAGTATAAATATGATTAAACTGCAAAAGCAAGGTGGTCAACAAGAAAACCGTTATTAAAATGATATTATATTTATAAGATCTCATAACCTGTATCAATCCTTTATAACAGAATATTATTTTACTGCAAAAAAGATAACAAAGTAGGATAATGACGGTATTTTAATAAGTTAATTATATCATTTCAAATCTTTATTATAAACACAAAAACCGCGTATATGAACATGAATATATTGGGTATTGTGTTAAAACATATTGCTATATGTAAATAATAAAACTTTAAGATTAATTTTCCTAGATTAATGGTATTCAATACGGGAAAAATATGATTGAAATTTGAAATCTGATTAAGGGGATGATTTGTTTGAAGGTAAGAGATATGATGACAAAAAGTGTTGCTTATGTAAATCCAAGCAATACTGTTGTTGAAACAGCACAGCTTATGCAAAAGCATAATGTAGGCTCAATTCCTGTATATGACCAGACAGGAGTGGTGGGAATAGTAACTGATAGAGATATTGTAGTAAGGAATATAGCTCATGGTAAAAATCCCGACAGTACTAAAGTACAAGATGTTATGACGTCCCATGTAACAACAGTAACACCGGACATGGATATCAGCGAAGTTTCTAAATTGATGTCGAGCCAGAAGATTAGAAGGGTTCCTGTTGTTGAGAACAATGAAATTATTGGTATTTTAGCACTTGGGGACATAGCTACCGATATGAGGCTGGATATGGAAGCATCTGAGGCTCTTGCTGAAATATCAAAGCCGTCAAAACCTTGTAAGATGTAGGTATTGAAAAGCGGCAAAGGTAATAGTATGACCTTTGCCGCTTTTTTAGGCCTCTTGGAGTGAAACGAAAGAGGCAAAATTGAGTACCCTCGATGGGTACTCAATTTTATTAGGGTCATTTCCTGAAAGGAAATCCGGCAAAAAGCTTTGGGACTCGATGTCCCAAAGCTTTTTATTCCTGTAAAGAAAAAATTACATCAAATTAATTGTGTTTTTATGAAGATAATAATAGCGTACGCAAAATAAAAATATAAGTGCTGGCAATTGCTTATATATAAAGGAGGCTTTACTATGAGCAGAAACAGAGGACTTATGTCTGAAGAGCTGAAAGCTGAAATAGCAAAAGAGCTTGGCGTATACAACACTGTCACTGAAGAAGGCTGGGGCTCTGTATCTTCAAGAAACTGTGGCAACATGGTTAAGAAAGCTATAGAGATGGCAGAAAGAAATCTTGTTGGTAAATAGTTTGCCTTAATGCGTAATAATAGCCGGTGTAATGCCGGCTTTTATGTTTTAGCTATCGTATCTAAAATGCGTTCAAATCTATTGAATTTATATTTAAGTCTGCTCTTATACTTATAATAGCTGAATAAGTATGATAAGATGATATTCAATGAGTGATATTGCTAAATTGTATAAACGGTTTGTTTCAATTCTATTACAATTTCTTTACACTTAATTTCAAATTGTTGACTCACAAAAATGGCGGTGATATAATTAGCTTGAATTCAAGATAGGTTAAGTGCGCCAGTCTTGATCAAAATGTAAGATAGGTCAGGTTAAGACACAAGGGATAAGGCGTAGCCTGGCTTTATTGTTACAAGCCTGCTTCCCAAAAAAACAAATAAACAAGGAGGATTTGAGAGTATGAAGAATCTCAAAAAACTGTTAGCAGTACTGGTTGTAATCTCAATGGTTTCAACTTTAATGGTGTCTGCTTTTGGTGCAACATTCACTTATGAAACACAAGCAAAAAATTTGTATGACCTTGGATTGTACAAAGGTACAGATCCAGAAAGCTATGTTCCAAATTTGGAAGGAAGGCTTGACAGACAAACTGGAGTTGTTATGCTTCTTAGATTGTTCGGTCAGGAAGAAGATTCATTAGCTCTTACTGAAGAACAAGCCAATGCAAAACTTACAGGTTTCTCTGATGTGGCTTCAATCGAAGTTTGGGCTAAAAAGCAAGTTGCTTATGCAGTGGACAAAGGATACGTTAAAGGATATCCGGACGGAACTTTCCAACCGGCAAATGACCTTAATGGTAAAGCTTTCAGTTCATTAATCCTTCAGCAGTTGGGTTATGACGGAGACTTTGATTACAGTACAGCTGCTTTCTATTTGAACCAAGTTGGTGGACTGACTGACGCAGAAGCTGCTACATTCAACAGCGATGCAGGTATAATCAGAGATGCTATGGTTGGTATAGCATACGGTGCTATGCGTGCTAATTACAAAGCAAGCGAACAGACTGTTGCCGAAAAACTTGTTGAGTTAGGAAAAATAGACGAAAAATTGGCAATAGAAGTAAATCTTATTGACAGAAAAGTTAAAGAAGTTGCTGTTTTAGAAGATGTTAGAGTAATAATAGGCGGAACTCCTGTATTACCTACAACAGTTCAGATAACTTACGAAGATGATACAACAGGACAAGGAAATATAGAATGGCCTTCAGTTGACACATCAGCTTCAGGCGAAAAAGCAATTGAAGGAAAAATAACAGGAACTAATGCAGTTGCAAAAGTTAAAGTTATAGTTGAAGAAGACAAATTGAAAGCTGTTAAAATCTCAAATACAAACCTGAAAGAAGTTTTTGTAGACTTCAATAAGGCTGTAGATGAAGATTCAGCAAAAGATAAGGGTAACTACGAAATTGCTGACAGAGGTTGGGAAGACGGCGACAAAATCGAATTAGAGGATAATGGAAGAACAGTTAAAATAATATTCTCACCTGCTTTAAGCAATGGGACTGATCTTGAAATTACTGTAAGCGGAGTTGAAGACGCATCTGGTAATGAAATGAAAGATGATTCAGTATTAAAAGCTACTATTAAGGATGTAACTTTCCCGACAGCTGAATCCATTTCACTCACAGGTCCTGACACTTTCAAAGTTAAATTCAGCGAACCTATGGATGCTAGTGTTAGCGGTGCAGAAGTAGAATTCGATGACGGTGTATACAATGTTGACTTTGACGAAGATAGCGATTCTGACGAAATCATTTTTACTCTTGGAGTAAGCGAACTTGAAGAAGGCGACTACAAAGTAGTAATAAAGGGATTCAAAGATTTTGCAGGATACTTGGCATTTGACAAAGAATTTACTTTGAAATATGCAAAAGATAATTCTGAACTCAAAGGCGAAGTTACAGAAGCTGATCAGACTGAAGTTAAGATCAAATTCAGCAAAGGTGTGGTAGATGAAGACGATGTTGCTTTGACAAAAGAGTTCTTCTATCAGACTTATAGCTCTCAGAATCCTGATGAAGTAGAAGTTAACGCTGATAAGACTGAGTACACTTTGACATTTACTTCGTATCCATTGTACGAAGGTAATGTTAAAATAGTAGTTAATAACAAAGTAGATGATGTTAAGGTTAAGGACGTTTGGGGTAATGAATTGACATCACAAATGGCTCTAACTGCAAAAGTTGTTGCAGATAATACAAAGCCTACAGTTAAGAAAGTAGAAAGTGGCGATGAAGAGAATATAGTTAAGGTTCACTTCTCAGAAAATGTTAAGCAAGACGATGCAGAAGATGAAGACAACTATTTGTTTAAAGATAGCAAAGGTAATGAAGTATCAATTAGTAGTATTGATTATACAGCTGACAAAGACAAGAAAGAATATTATGTAACTGTAAAATTCTCAGAAGACTTAAGCGGAACTTACACTGTAGAAATTAAGAACATCAAAGATGAATCGTTGAACGAAAACGAAATGGCTAAAGTTACTAAGACTTTCGAAGTTGAAGATAATTCAGCAATAGACACATCAAAAGTTGAAGTTTATGCAGTAGATGGTGGAGAAGGTGTTAACAATGACTATATCTATATAACATATCCTGAAGATATGGATAGAGATAGCGTTCTTAACAAGAATATGTACCTCATCAAAAACAAAAATACTGGTGTTACTAAGAAACTGGAAGACAAGGATAAAGTAGAAATATTCAGAAACGACAAGGCTAAAGTAAGAATTACTATAAACGATAAAAAGACTTATGTTCTTGAAGATGAAATCTATGATCTCATGATTGGTCAGGTGAAGGATGCTGCAGGTAATAAGATAGATGAGTTCTCCTTCGCAGTACCAATAGAAGCTGATATACCTCCGGTTGTTACTGAAGTCAAGACTACAGGTGAAAGATCTCTGGAAGTTAAAGTTGACAGAGTATTGGTAACAATTCCTAGCGATAGTATACTTGTAGGGGAAACAGTAGCTGGTGCTACCTACAAACCTGCAAAAATTGCATTCGAAGTTGATGATGGTAAAACTACAATTAAATTAACATTAAGAGCTAACGAGAAGTTATCAAGTCCAGCAGATACAAACATTGCTGTTGCGATTGTTGGTGGCAAAATTAAGTCAGAAACCAATAAGTATATGGAAGAAATAACAATTGCACCATCAGCAGTTAAGGACGGATATGCTCCAAGTCTTGATGGGGATTTGAAACAAGTAGGTGCAACAGAGTTTACAGTGACATTTGATGAAGAACTTAAATTCAGTGGTTCACAGCTTGATATGTTTGCAGCAGAGCTTGAAATAACTGATAAAGACGGTGACAAACTTGTAGCTAACGAAGACTATGTTCTTAGTGCGTCTGGTAAGGTAGTAACAGTTGAATTAATTGGTGATGATTATGAAGATTACACTGGTAGGCTTAGAGTATCAACCAAATCAAAGGTTAACTACGCAAAAGATGCAGAAGGAAACAAGATCAACTCATTCACAAATAAGAGCGTAGATATTAAATAAGAAGTAATTAAAATTAGTTAAGTAAACCGCCGACCTTAGGGTCGGCGGTTTTTTTAATGTTAAGGAAATTTTTGAAGACCCCGCCGCACAAGAGATGGAAAGCTCATTTAAAATATATGGTGAGTATGCAAAGCTCGGAAAATGCTTTGCTCTCAATGAAGAATTCCGCAAGTTTCTTTACCATTCATATAAAGGACAATGCAACAGCCTTCATGGATTACTTCAAAGAGCTTGTTATAGAAAGCGAAATGCCTGAACTACAAATAACCGTCTGTAAGAGTCTTGATCACTGCCGTAAGTACATTTTAAACTACTACGACTGCAAGGTTACAAACGAACCTACAGAGGGACTCAACCATAAGATTAAGAACATAAAGCGTTGAGCTTATGGCTACAAAAATAATACCGACTTCAGGATCCGCCTACAGCTTGGATGCGCTTCTTAAGTCTAGTGGTTTTCAAAGTACATAGGGGTATTGTAACTATTCTGCAAGGTATAAATATCATTTTTAGGAGTATTACACCACAATATTAAAGTATTTCACATGCCTTACAAAATTAAGCTTCCATATGCCGGGTATATCAAACAAAACTCCCTGCTATTACCAGTTGATACTGCCAGTTTGGTTTCTGACACAAAATTTATTTATGAACCAATAAAAATATTAAGTCTTGTAAATCAGATAAAAAAACCCTCGGAATTTCCGAGAGCATACTATATAAGTAACAAGAGGCAGTTGGCAACGATGATTAAACAGTACCAAAAAAATAATGCTACATACAGCCTAAACTCCCCTTTTATTTAAAAATTTTACAATACTAGTTGCATACTCATGCTCAAAATTTGATTTCTTTTGGATTTTGATCCATTCACCGTCTTTTTGCATAAAATATGAATCTGAATTTATTATTGTATATGGACCAAAATGGGTTCCTTGAAACTCAATTAAATAGCAATTGCCATTTTTATATGCAATATCCAAAGATATAAATGGAACATTCATGATTGAGAATATATCTTTTGCATAGTTTAAAATGTCCTCTGAAGGCTCATTAAAACTTAATTTTCCACTACCGCTAGCTCTGAAATCATTGTTTCTAACTTCTCTGTTTAATGCATAGTACTTATCATTAAAGACTAACACTTTCCAATCATTTTGTAATCCTTCAATGTACTCTTGTAGAAGGAATTGACCCATATATTTTTCGTCGTAATATTGATTTTTTCTCAGTACATGCTCATTAATAAATTTTTTAATACTAAAATTCTCAAAAAAATGTTTGCTATTTATCTTCTTAATCAATTTTCGCAACTCATTGTGAGACTCGACCAAAAATACATTACTGCTTGAGCACCCATACGTTTTTTTCACTATTAACGGGTATGAAATATCTATAGATTTTGTATCACTCAAACTAGTTTCATTTGCATAATACTGATATCTTAATGATTGGATTCCAAGTTCTCTTTTATATATTTCTTGATAGCCCTTATTTTCATGAGAACGAAAAATATCATAGTTGGGAATTAAGACATTATTTTTGTTTAGTGAATAAAGCAAATCATCTATATAGTTTTTATATCTCATATTTTGAGAACTTGTGTATATAATAATTTTGTCTTTCAATACATTTTTTTGATTAGCGATTTCTTCATATCTATATTCACAAACAGAATATCCGTTTTCTACCAAGACCTCCTTCATCTTCTCTTTGTCCATAGAAACCCTATCCGACATGTGCTGCCTAAAAAATCCTTTATAATCTGTTAACATAATTATATCCAAAGTCAAGCCCTCCTTATTAGACTTGTATATTTAAATCTGCCTAAAAAATATCTAAATCTTTTATCAAAAATGTAATAAATAACAATACTAATTATTGTATTTACAATAATTAGTATTATTGCCTCTTTAACAAAACTCAGCCATCCGTATTCCGGAAAGCAAACCAACTTTGAGATACAGAACATTAAAATAAAACTTATTGCAATTTTTACAAACTGATGCTTAATACCAATGCTACGATAAAAAACCTTATCTCTTATTAACCTTATATTAAATGGCATTGCAATCATATACATAGATATCACAGTTCCTATTAGAATTCCGAGAACTCCATAACGATTTACAAGTAAAATTGAAAGCACTATATTTACTCCTGCTTGATAAACCGTAAATATTTTACTCTCCCGATATAAACCTTTAGAATCTCTAGCAGCAATTATAGCTGGCATAATCATTCTGTTTAGAATTATAAAACTAAACAATAAAACTGTAATTTCTTTAACAACAAACATCGATCCTATCCATAGCACAATAAATTTATTACTCATTATATAAAAAATCGGAATAACTATTGATGCTAAAAAACTAGAAACTGATAAAAGCTCACTAAACACAAAGAAAGTGTTTCCATCGTCACCTTGAATCTTTAATGCCAAACTCGATTTCAAACCACCGATAATCTTATTAATAAATTGTATCGGAAAGTTTATCAATGTATTAAATGCACTATATATTGTGACTTCACTCAAAGTTCTAAATATTGACAGGATAAAATTATCTGTGCTGTAAAACACAATACCAGATAACTGATGAATAAAAATGTCTTTTGTCATCTCTTTTGGTGACATATCAACACTAGTGTTAGGGAATTTTTTAAAATTAATTAATTTTTCAACAACTAAATTATAAACGACGGTAGAAAAGATAATAAAAATTACACCACCTAGCAATACTACAAACAATGGTGGTTTCAACAATTTTATTAAGATATATTCAAAACTAAAAGTGATAATACTAACTACAAGCTGTATTAAGTCATCTAAATATTGTTTTTCAAAAGCGCTAATTAAACCTCTTTGAGGCAATGTTAAGAAATACGGGCTAATATACCTTAGCAACATAGCAATTAGAATAAACATTGAATTAAGGTAAGTAATATTTACCTTATTAACTAAAGCTGGATATAAAACTATAAAAAACAAGCTAATAATTAGCATCTTAAACCCAACTTGTTTCATGTTATATTTTAAACCTACATACAAATTTACTAATTTTTGCATGTCATTGTTCCTGATATTAGAGTATATTTTAAACTGGTATGCAGCTGTCATTCCGCTTTCTAATAATATTAAGTATGTACTTAATTGAACAGCCACCTGCATAATTCCATTTTGTTCAGTTCCATAATAATTAATGATCAGTGGAATCCTTAAAAAAGTTATAAGTGCAATAATAATTGTTGATAAAGAACTAATTATTGTTATTTTAATGCCGATATTTGTTCTAATCACACATCGCCTCATTTAAAAGTTTATTTTCTTAATATGTTTTAATCTTTACACTGTTTACAAATAACTACATTTAAACAATACTTAGTTATTTATAAGCAATACTATTCTGATCATAAGCTACTTTTCTTTCATTAAAATAAGTTATCTTTTTAAAAATCATGTTTTTTTACATAATCAATAAGATTTATAATCGTTAGATGATTATAAAATAATTTTAATTGTTCTTTTGGAATTATAATACTCTTTATAAGCGTAATTGTCAAATCATACACACAGATAGGGTGTATAAATTATATCTGACACATCTTTTGTAAAACACCTTAATAACTCAACTTTTCCACTTATAGTATTTTGAGGCTCTGGTTGCTCACAAGTTAAGGTCAAAAAGTTTACTTTTTGATCGCGGTGAGCAATGCTACGTTAGTGGCAAAGAGCCCATAAATACAGTGGGAAAGTTGAGTTATTAAACTACAATAAAATCACACTTTTCTGGTTCTTTCCAGAGTTGGTTGATTTAACGTTTTAATTCAAGCCGCAATAGTTTG
>CAYPCH010000098.1:0-14336 GCA_964409165.1 uncultured Oscillospiraceae bacterium
TTTACAATCAGCCCCAAGGATGGGGCTGCAATGCTTCCCATTTCGAAGAACTACTCCTTATATGAACCTATGTTCGCAATAAGTACTGAAATAAATATTATACTGAACTTAGTTCACAATAAGTACTAAACTGGAACTATATATGTACTTGGTTCATATATGTATCATATAGTTGTACTGCAAGCATCCCTGCCATTGCCTATCGGTTTAATTCGCCAAAATTTACTTAATTCCTTCTTATTCACTAACTTTTTGCCAAAAAAATAGAGATTTGTCAAATATCCATTAATTTATAACTTATAGTACCTTTATATTTATGTCCACATCCTTTTTGCCCTCAAACAGTATCCGACCCAGCATTACACCATCTTTGAGCCCCTTCTTGTACATGTAAGCAGTCTCAAGACTGTTAATGTCGTTCAAAATATCATCATACTTTGACAGCAAGTCAATCTGCCTTCCCCCAGCAAACCCTTTACCTCATCCAGTATCTGCGCCGCTTCACGCCTCAGAAACCGGATTTACGGCACCTCCTCAAGCTCCCTATGCAGACTCTCAACCTGACAGGACGCAAGAAAAAAGCCATATATATTCCCCTCCCCTTTTAACGCATTTGTAGCTGCATTTGAATTACTACTTTATTATGCTATATTAATTCAACAAGTATTTAAATGCCTTTTTAATAAGATTAACAGACACTTTGTAGGGAGGATATATCACTTTCATATCATAAATAGTCTGACTTCTTAAGACACTTTTTTTATAAGTAAATGTTTCAAAGGACATTGTTCCATGATAACTTCCCATTCCACTATCGCCAACGCCTCCAAAAGGTAAATATGGAGTTGAAATATGGTTAATAGTATCATTAATACATACTCCTCCAGACGAAGTTTCATCTAATACCTTTGATATATTGCTTTTATTTTTTGAAAATATGTATAATGCTAATGGCTTGGGTCTTTTGTTAATAAATGAGATCGCCTGACTAAAATTCTCAAACTCGAGAATTGGCATTATAGGTCCGAATATTTCTTCCTGCATTATTTTGCTGTTTTCACAAATCGGTTCTATTATTGCCCTAACCATCGGTACCAAAGTCAGTTGTATAGGATAATTCCAAGTACCTATTACTAACACTGTTCCATAAGTTTCAGGAATAATATAACTTGAAGATCCCATAAACATGAGAGGTGTTTTTACTCTTCTTGGTTTAGATAATTTTTTTATGCTTTTTATCATGTGTTCTATTTCGCTCAAAGATCCCTCAGCTTTTTGGTTTTAATTTTGAGGAAACTCAAATGTCCATATATTTCTGCACGGTAAATAAACAATAATACGTATCGCACAAAATAAATAGTATATTGACACCCATTGTATTGTTGTATACAATTATACATATATACATTGATACATATAATAGCTACTATAAACTTTATCACAATAAATTATTTCAGCTATTCTTTAGTATTGATATGTATAACAATTGGCTCCAAAGGAGGCAAATAATTATGGCTAGAATAGACCTTAACGAAAACGATAGTTATGCACACTCCCTGAGAGGAAAAGTATTTTTCCGTATTGAAAACGATATATTGAATGGAAAATACAAGCCCGGTGACAGCCTTATCGAAACAAAGCTTTCAGATGAACTTGGAGTAAGCAGGACTCCCATACGCGAGGCCATACGGCAACTTGAACTTGAGGGGCTTGTACAGGCAATTCCCAATAAAGGTGCCGTCGTAACCGGATTATCCCAAAAAGATATTTTAGACATATACACAATACGTATGATGATAGAAGGGCTTGCCGCCAGATGGGCCGCGGAAAACATAACTGCGCAAGAACTGAAGGAGCTTCAGGAAATAGTTGAACTCGAAGAGTTTTATACTCAAAAAAATGATATAATCAATATCATGAAACTTGACTCAAAGTTTCATGAAGTTATGTTCAAAGCAAGTAAAAGCAGACCGTTAATGAATACGTTAATCTTGTTTCACCACTATTTGCAGAGAGCAAGAACTTCTTCGCTTGAAATGCCGGGTAGACCTTGTCAGGCTCTGATGGAGCATAAAGCCATACTCCAGGCAATAATTGACAAAGAAACTGAAAAAGCTGAAAGTTTAACAACTGAGCATATAAAAAATGCCAGTTTGAATTTGTTAAGAAGGGAGAGTTTAGATGAACTTGGGGAGTAATATTTACAAAAACTACTCGGAAGTAGTCCGTAAAAACAACAATATTGAGCTTGAGTTTTACACAAAACACAATGTTAAAAGAGGTTTGAGAAATTCTAATGGAACAGGTGTCTTGGTTGGACTTACAGAAGTAGGGGATGTACACTCGTATATCATGGATGAAAAGGAAAAAGTACCGGTAGAAGGCAGATTGCGTTACAGAGGAATAGACATATACGACTTTGTCAAGGGCTTCCAGCAAGAAAACCGCTTTGGTTTTGAAGAATGTTGCTACCTTCTGATCATGGGAGAACTTCCAACAAAAAAAGAGCTGGACGCATTTACAGAACTCTTGGGTTCTAAAAGAGAACTTCCTGCGGGCTTTTATGGCGACATGATTTTGAAAGCTCCTAGCAGAGACATTATGAATAAGCTTGCAAGAAGTGTTCTTGCTTCATATTCCTATGATAACAATGCAGATGATACAAGCCTTGAAAATACTATGCGCCAGTGTGTTGAATTAATCGCCAGATTTCCGTCCATGGTTGCCTACGGCTATCAGGCAAAAAAATACTATCACGATGGTGAAGACTTATATATTCACAGCCCAAGAACCGACCTTTCCACATCAGAAAATGTATTGCACATGATAAGGATGGACAACGCTTACACAAGTACAGAGTCTGAAATTCTAGACTTAGCACTAGTACTTCACGCGGAGCATGGCGGAGGAAACAACTCTACCTTTGCAACCCGCGTTGTTTCTTCTAGCGGTACCGATACCTATTCCTCAATTGCCGCTGCCATAGGTTCATTAAAAGGTCCAAAGCATGGCGGAGCAAATATAAAGGTTCTAGGAATGATGGAAGACATTAAGACTAACGTTAAAAACTGGGAAAACGACGGAGAAATTGAAGATTATCTTTGCAAGATTCTGAAAAAAGAAGCTTTTGACTGCTCAGGTCTCATATATGGCATAGGACATGCTGTGTACACTATATCTGATCCTAGAGCAATACTTCTAAAACAAAAAGCACATGAACTCGCAAAAGAAAAGGGTGTGGAAGAAGAATACAATCTCTACGCTTCTATTGAAAGACTTGCCCCCGGAGTTTTCTGCGGCATGAAAAAATCCGATAAAGTTGTATGTGCAAATGTAGACTTTTATTCCGGCTTTGTCTATAAAGCACTTAATATTCCTTACGAATTGTATACACCATTGTTTGCCATCTCAAGAATAAGTGGCTGGAGTGCTCATTTGCTTGAGGAACTCATAAATGGTGGTAAAATAATACGCCCTGCTTACAAGAATGTATTGGGAAAGAGAGATTACATACCGATAAGCAATAGATAACATATATTAATATGATGTTTTTATGGTATTATAGAAAAAAAGATCGTCAACAAAAAAGTAATTTGGGAGGTCAGATATGAAAGGAACTATAACAGAAAAAATTTTGAAACAACACATAGTGGATGGTGAAGCTTCAGCAGGAAGTGAAATAGCCCTTAAAATTGACAATACCCTTACTCAGGATGCCACAGGAACAATGGCTTATCTTCAATTTGAGGCTATTGGAATAAACAATGTTAAAACCGAACTCAGTGTAAGCTTTGTTGATCACAACACACTACAGACCGACTTTAAAAATGCCGATGATCACAAATATTTGCAATCTGTTGCAAAAAGATACGGCTTATTTTTTTCAAAGCCCGGAAACGGAATTTGTCATCAATTATTTTTAGAAAGGTTTGCAAAGCCAGGTAAGACTCTTATCGGTTCGGACAGCCACACTCCGACTGCCGGTGGAATAGGTTGCTTTGCAATGGGCGCAGGAGGTCTTGATGTTGCTACCGCAATGGCAGGTGCTCCTTTCAGAATCAAATTTCCGAAGGTTCTTGGAGTTAAGCTTATTGGAAAGCTTAATGACTGGGTTTCAGCCAAAGATGTAATACTTGAGGTTCTAAGAAGAATTGACGTTAAGGGCGGAGTCGGGAAAGTTCTTGAATACTTTGGCCCCGGCGTTAAGACGCTCATGGTACCTGACAGAGCTACAATTACAAACATGGGTACAGAAACAGGCTGTACCACAAGTATATTCCCCAGCGACGAAATTACCAAAGCTTTTCTTGAAGCTCAGGGAAGAGGAGAACATTGGGTAGAGTTAATCTCCGACAATAATGCCGAATATGATGAAATCATGGAAATAAACTTAAGTGAATTAGAGCCGATGATAGCACTGCCCCACAGTCCCGGAAATGTCAAGACTGTAAGAGAGGTGCAGGGCAGGAAAGTTGATCAGGTGGCAATAGGTTCGTGCACAAACTCTTCACTCAGGGATCTGAAAGTAGCAGCCAACGCATTAAAGGGCAAAACCGTGTCGGAAGATTTGCATGTTACTATAAGCCCCGGTTCGAGGCAGGTTGTGGAACATATGATTGATAGCGGTGAGATGAAGTACCTTGTACAATCGGGAGCACGCATCCTGGAAAATTCCTGCGGTCCTTGTATCGGAATGGGTTCAGCACCTTGTTCTGCTGGAGTTTCAGTCAGAACCTTCAACAGAAACTTCCCGGGCAGAAGCGGTACTAAAGATGCTGATGTTTACCTTGCAAGCCCTGAGGTGGCTGTTGCCGCGGCTCTCACCGGTGTTATAACCGACCCGCGCGATTTAGGTGAATACCCGAAAATCGAAATGCCTGAAAAGTTTTTTGTAAACGATAATCTTATATTGAACCCGCTTCCTGCCGAAGAAGCCAGAAAGGTTGAAATCGTAAGAGGTCCTAACATAAAGCCACTTCCTACCTTTGATAGCCTTCCAGATGTTTTGAAGGGCAAAGCACTTCTAAAGGTGGAAGACAATATAACAACCGACCACATTATGCCAGCTGGTGCAAAAATACTGCCTTTGAGAAGCAATGTACCAGAAATATCCAAGCATGTATTTGAAGCAGTTGATGAGAATTTCCACGACAGAGCAATACAGAACGGCGGAGGATTTATTATCGGCGGCGATAACTACGGTCAGGGCTCAAGCAGAGAGCATGCAGCCCTTGCACCTAAATACCTCGGCATAAAGGCTGTTATAGTAAAATCCTTTGCAAGAATACACCTTGCAAACCTTGTAAATTTTGGCATAGTGCCTCTTACATTTAAAAACGCCGACGATTATGACAGAATCGACTTAAGTGACGAACTTGAAATCAATATAGGCGATTTGAAGGGTGAAGTGAAACTGAAAAATGTAACAAAGGATTTTGAGATAGAACTTGCCCATACCCTTTCAAACCTTGATTCGGAAATTCTCAAGGTGGGCGGTAAGCTTCCCTGGATTAAGAAAAGTATAAATAAGTGAATAAATGAATAAAATTGAGTACCCATCGAGGGTACTCAATTTTGCCTCTTTCATTTCACCTTTACTCCTCCAGCCTTTCAAACATTTCCTTGTCTGCATTCCACATAAGTTTATGAGAATAATCCCATATATAATGAGGCATAGCACCTCCTATAGGCTTATTTATCATCTTCCTCGATAGAACGGTTATAGAATCCTCATTTGCTTCTACCGCCCTTCTTTCCCATAACGTTTCATCATCTTCTGGCCATACCTTTATCCATTCCTTTTCAAACTTCCAGAGCCCTCCTGTGAATGTGCTGAAGCCCTGATATATTGTACTTCCTGCAAAAAACACGTAGGAAGTATCTTTGCCGTTAAAAATTGATACACTTCCTTCATTCGCAAAGAAATGCTTTACAGGAGTCAAGAGTTTCATTTCTGACTCATCAAAGACTGCTACATAGGTATGATAGAAGCCGTCTGCATGAGCCACTCCATCCCTTTGTACTATAAGCAGGCTCTTCTTGCCCATTCCTTCAATAAATATTCCTTTCTTAATGCGATCAATAAAATAGCGAGTGTATATCTCCGACTTTTGACCGACTTCATCATTATTATCGGAAACCATACCATAATCAAGATAGATACCATTATTATAGGTTATAATTTCGTCACCCTTCATTTCAAATTCAAATTTAGGAAACATCATTTGTAGCAACTGTAAATCTTTATTATTTTTTGAATTATCAAGCCCAACATGGTCAAAAGCCGCCTCATCTATTACATATTTATCAAGCCTATACTCAAACTCTTCTTCACCCTCACCGTGATTCATCGTACGATAGTAAAATGTACCGGGGGATTCGCTCCAGGCTGAAAAAATACAAAAAGAATATATTCCCTCATAATTGTACTTTTTTATAGAGTCTACAACAGCTATCATTTTTTCCTTCTCAATATCATAAAGATACAGATCAACCGGGGTTTGTCCCAACTGATACAGAATCATCCTGTTGTCAGGTGATACCTGCATATTTACCGCATAAGAAGGGTCTCCCAGCGGAATTTCCCTTATAACTATTCCGTTTGTATCAACTATTACTGTTCTCTGCTTTATTTCCTGTACTGTACTGTCCATATACGAAATCAAATAGTTGTCGCCTATAAAGTCAATTCCCCTTATCATTGTAGCGTTCCATGGCGTAAAAGGCAGGTGAGTAAACCTGTGAATTTTCTTTTCAAGGTCAATTTCGAGAAGCCTGTTTGTTTCAATTTTTATTTCGTATCCATCCACATTCTCCACAAACGAACCGATAATTGCAATAATCCTGTCATTTTCATAGGAAATAACCGATATATGTCCGTCAATCTCAATTTCTAGTTCGTCAAGTACATCATAGCCCTTACCGCTTGCAATGTCATATCTTATTATTCTTCCGGTTACTTCATTGAAATTTGTATTGTAATAAATCACACTATTATCATCCGACACAAATGCCTGATTTTCATATACAGCATGCGGAAGTTCTATTTGACTCTCATGTCCATCGGGATAAATCAGGCGGTACATGCGATAATTTGAACCATCCTTATATAGCAGCGTATCACCTTTTTGAACCGGAGAGGCGTCATCTTCATTAACATCAACATATCCTGTGTAATTCTGCTGTTTCTGTTCAAGCATCTTGGTAATTCCCGATGAAATAATTCCTCCAGCATATTCATTTCTTAGAATCAATACGGCCAGAAAGACACAGGCAACAGCAACTACAGCCTTCGTTATCAAACTGGTTTTACTTCTTAACCAAGAAAACCGATAAACAAGCCTCTTTTTCTTATACCTCTGTGCATCTACGCTTTCAAGGACTTTCATACGTACATCGCATTTCAAGCTGGCACTATCCTTCATATATTTTTCACTCAGCACAATGGAGTCATAATACTGTCGGCATACTTTGCATCTGGCAAGATGTTCCATCACCATATCAGCCTTCTCCTCTGACACTTCATCGTCAGCATACTCATTTATCTCATCAAAAGTATATCCGCAGTTCATTTATATCCCACCTCCATTCATTCTTCCCAAACTTATACCAATTGCTTTTCTTGCCCTGCTGACCCTCATCTTTGCGTTTTGCGCAGTAATCCCGAGTATCTCCCCTATTTCTTTGTAAGTAAAATTCTGTGTATACTTTAAAATAACCGCAATACGCTGTTCATCTTTTAATGAATTAATTATCCTTACTACCTCCTTGTAACTTTCTTTTGCCTCAAAGGCTGTTTCCGGAAGAGCTTCTGCATTAATATCATAATTGCAAACCGTTTCATCATAAGACAAGGTGGCAAACTGCCTCTTTTTTCTTTTATGATAGTCCTTAAATATATTGAGGGCTATGCGGTATATCCAAGTCGAAAAACTTTTATTTTTATCATAGGTATATAGATATTTGTATACCCGCATAAAAACATCCTGCAGCAACTCTTCAGCATCTTCACTGCACAAAGTCAATCTGAACAGGAAAATGTAAATACGCTGCTGATAGTTTGATATGAGCTCAGAAAATGAGTCCACATCTCCATTAAGTGTGTTTTGAACCAGTTTTCTATTGATATCCAATAGTTTCTCCTCCGCTTTAGCCTTTAAATATCTTTTTTCTCCATATTGAATGCAATAAAGATTTTACATCGCACTTCAATTTCCTTACTACTATAATAATACATATAAAAAAGAGTAAAGGTAACAAAACTATTTCTGATTCTGCAAAATTTATGATGCTTGCAAAATTCTTTACTCTTATCTGCTGGTTAAATATTGGCACTCGAATTAATGTAATGAATTAATGTAATATGATGTTATTAAATTCAACATTAGCCATTTAATATCCAGCTAGCAATTAATTGGATACACAATACATCATTGACACTCATTTACATTTATGTTATCATGTATAATATGGGCGTTTCGCAAATTGAATGCGAGATGCCTTGTTCTATTATTTATTTATTTTCCATTTAATAACACTAACAAAAAAAGAGGGAGATGGAAATGTGTAAAGACGTATTGTCCAAAAAGATGTATGATTATTTAGCTTGGCACTCAAATGAAATTGCAAAAAAGCAAGAGCTTCTTTATAAGGAACTCTATGCCGAAGAAACACAAGAAAGCATGGCTTTTGAAGAATTCTTCAAAGAATACCTTGCTTATATAAACAACTATTTAAGCACGGTAAGCATTGGCACCGCTGTTAAAACCAGTTGCCCATTTGTCATTATTGGGAGTGTTGTTGACGTGCATGATTCTGATGAGAAGGAAGATTACCAGTACCGTATTGTGCTACCCTATAAAAATCAACAGGATACAACTATTGATTGTGCCTCCTGTCTTTCGCCGTTGGGTAAATCCTTGCTGTTTAAACGTGCTAAGGAAAATGCAAGAATACAGATTCCCTCAGGTGAATTGCACTATATAATAAAGAAAATTGCAATAACTGATACTCCCGAAATATCGTCAGATAAATTCTCCGGTATTTTAGATGCCGCCGCCAGTGCAGGTAGAAATATAAACATATAATTATTTTATAAAATAAAATTGAGTACCTTTGATGGGTACTCAATTTTGCCTCTTTCATTTTACTTTATACTGCAAGTATTACTTTGTTTTAATAAATATATAGGTATTAAATTCGTACTCATAAAGGATTTTCAATCTAGTAAAGAGCATAGTTACTGTGACGATTCTGACAATTCCTTGTACTTTTTAAATGACAGGTTGAGCAAAGCTTTGTCCTGACTGTATGTTACAATCTGCAATGCATGGTCAATATAAAAGAAACCTCCATCAATGAATTTTTCTCTTTCAGAAACACTGAACCGTTCACTGTTTGCGTTCATAACAAACCAGACAATTTTATTACATATTGGTTTCTGACGATTCACAGAGTAGAATTCATAGCTCGTATCTCCAGCAATTGTCAAGATTTCGGCAATTACGCCCCCCTCTTCCATAACTCTCTTTAATGCTACTTCGGCAGGCAATTCTCCGTTACGGATTACGCCTTTGGGAAATACCCATTCGCTTTTTTCATTTTTCAGGATAAAAACTTTTTCACCAAAAAATACAACTCCGCCAGCACAATTTCTTATTATCATAATATAACCTCCTATATAATGCAGGTTTTTTAATATCCCCAATTACCAGCCGATTAACACTCATACCTTATTGCTTTGATTTTGTAAGAGCAAATACTATTTTTATTTTTAACTTTTACCACATCCCCCGGTTTTTTAAGCATTAATGCCCTTCCTAACGCTGAAACATACGACAAATCCTTATCTGAATTTGAATTATCATACGGTGACACAATCTTAAATACATGTGTACCCAAATTATTATCCCCTTCAAGCTCCACAGTGCTTCCAATAATTACATACGGTAAATTATTAATCTCCTTTAATTTTTCTCGGGTTGGCTTATCAATAATTTGAACTGTCTTAACCAATTCTTCAAGTTTTATAAGGTAGTTGTCCAAAAAAGAGCTGAAATCATCACGCAAATTAGATGAGTCGCAATAAAGTTCATTGATTATTTCGTTTTTTCGTTCTTCTGTATCAACGAGGTGGCTTAAAACAGAACTATAAGCGTATGAGGACAGTTCAACACTTGAGTACATAGAAAATCGCACCTCCTTTCCGAATACAAAAATTAAATTTCGCACCCATCAAGGGCACTCAATTTTGACCCTTTCATTTCACTCCAAGAGACCTAATAAATGGAAATGCCTTCAAATAGCACGAAAGGCACTTCCCAAAATCTATTAGGGAAATGCCTATCTTGCACGATTTTATTATATCATCCCCTACAGCCATTGTCAATAATGGTTGTTGTTATCATTTAATTGTAAGGCTTGAAATAAAAGTCATTTGAGTCATATAAAACCATATCTATATTGAGTGCAATAAAGATTTTACATCGCATTTCAATTTCCTTAGTACAACATCACGAAAATTAATTTTTTCAATTTAGAATCATTTTCGTGATTAATTATATTGCGATTAAAAAAGAATACACTAAGTGTATATTTTAGGGGGTACTTATCCCCCCCTAACCGTGGTCGGAGTGAGAGGACTTGAACCTCCGGCCTCTTGGTCCCGAACCAAGCGCTCTACCACCTGAGCCACACCCCGATCTACAAACAATATTTATTATAAAACAAACCAGCATAAATCTCAAGTGTTTTTTTACACAATGGGTGCATAAATTATATCTGACACATCTTTTGTAAAACACCCTATATTACAATGAATAAAATTGAGTACCCATAGTTTTTTAGCTCTTTGTACTTTCATTTTAGTAACTGATTCAGTTATCTGTAAAATTATTGCAATTTTTTTATAGATTAACTTAAAGGATTATTAGTTAAAGAATAGAATACAACCAAAGGGATAACTGAAATTCTAATGGAAAGAGGAATGATGAAATGAAAGTATTGTTTATTGGCGGTACAGGTATTATTAGTCAAGCAGTATCAAAGCTTGCCGCTGAAAAAGGATTTGATCTGTACCTTTTAAACCGCGGACATCGTAGCGAATTCGTGCCTGAAGGTGCAAAGCTGATTACTGCAGATATACGCGACTTGGACTTAGCAAAGAAAGCTTTAACGAACCGTACCTTTGATGTTGTTGTGAACTGGGCCGCCTTTATACCTGAACATGTAAACAATGACATAGACCTATTCAGGGGCAGAACAAACCAGTATATATTTATAAGTTCAGCTTCCGCGTATCAGAAACCTCAGACACACTATCTTGTTACCGAATCGACCCCTTTATCTAATCCTTACTGGCAGTACTCCCGTGATAAGATCGCCTGCGAGGAACTGCTTATGAAAGAACACCGCAAAAGTGGATTTCCCATCACAATAGTAAGACCATCCTTTACCTATGGGGTATCAATGATACCTGCTGCTTTAAACAGTTGGACTCATCCCTGGTCGCTTGTAGAAAGAATGAGAAAAGGCAAAAAAATTATAGTCCACGGCGACGGAACCTCTTTGTGGACCATGACTCATAATATCGACTTTGCCAAAGGCTTTATCGGTCTTCTTGGAAATATACAAGCCATAGGGCATGCTTTCCATATAACTTCCGATGAAGTTCTTAACTGGGATCAGATATATAAGGCTATAGGCAGGGCTGCAGGTGTTGAGCCAGAAACAATTCATATACCTTCGGATTTTATTGCGCGGTTCCTGCCGGACGCTGTCGGTAGTCTTATTGGCGACAAATCGGCAAGTGTCGTTTTCGACAACACAAAAATCAAACGTTTTGTGCCTGATTATACTGCTGTCATTCCTTTTTGTGAAGGTATAAAGAAGACCATAAGGTGGTTTGAAGCACATCCTGAAAAGTGTACTGTTGATAAAGATTGGGATTCGACAATGGATAAAATAATAAATGAATATGTAAAATAACCGACCATTATTCTACATTTCCCGGGAAATATCTACACAGATTTTCCCGGCTTCCTATATTCCTACCTTAAACTCTTTTTACCTGTTTCTTATCATCACGGTAAAAACCCGCAACAGTTCTGGCATACTTTTTGAGTTTTTCGTAAACTAAATAATTTATCGTTCCGGGAGGATAAGTATCGTCATTTCTTCTCTGCCCGGCCTTCAATCCTGTGAGTATCTCTATTCCTTCATCAATATTTTTAACAGCATAAATGCTAAATTTGCCTTCTTTTACAGCATCAATTACATCATCATTCAGAACCAGGTTCTTTATATTCTGGTACGGTATTAAAACACCATGACTGCCATCTAGTCCACGTGACTTGCAAAGTTCAAAGAAACCTTCTATTTTCTCTGTAGCACCTCCAATAGGCTGAATCTCTCCCTTCTGATTGACAGAGCCGGTAACCGCAAAGCTTTGTTTTATAGGAATATCAGCTAAACTAGAAAGAACAGCATATAACTCGGCGCTTGAAGCACTGTCACCGTCCACACCACCATAAAGCTGCTCGAAACAAAGACTTGCCGAAAGAGACAATGGTATTTCCTGTGCATATTTCTGCCCTATATATCCGCTTAGTATTAGAACTCCTTTTGTATGGGAGGTTCCGCTCATCTCAACTTCTCTTTCAACATTCACTATTCCGCTTTCGCCCATAAATGTATTGGCAGTTATCCTTGAAGGTTTGCCGAAGGAATAATCACCCATATCAAGTATTGTCAGTCCATTAATCTGACCTACAACCTCTCCAGCGGTATCTATCATAATGGTTCCGTCTTCTAAAAGCTCCAGAAGCTTTTTATCGTATTTGTTTGATCTGTTAATTTTCTCAATTATAGCCTTCTTTACATGCTCCGAAGTTACCAACTCAGACCCTTCAATTTGTGCCCATGCAGCAGATTCACTGAGAATTTCCACAATATCATTAAACCGAGTGGAAAGCTTTGCCTGATCCTCAACAAGCCTTGAACTGTACTCCACCACTTTTGCCACGCCGGTTCTGTCAAAATGGGAAGTGTTTTCCCTTCGGCAGAATGAACTTATAAACTGTGCCAGCTTTTTTATATTCTCTCTATTTTTAGTCATTTCTTCGTCAAAATCAACTTTAATTTTGAAAAGCTTTTTAAAATCCTCATCATATTCATAAAGCGCATGGTAAAGATATTCACTTCCGACCAGTACAACCTTTATATCAAGCGGAATGGGTTCAGGTTTTAATGTAGATACGGCAACAAGACCCATCTGCTCTTTCATGTTTTCTATTGTTATCTGCTTTGTTCTTAGGGCTCTCTTTAGGGCTTCCCATGACTGTACATTGCTTAATACATCTTTAGCCTGAAGTATAAGGTATCCACCGTTCGCCAAGTGAAAAAGCCCTGGTTTTATCATGGTATAGTCGGTTGTCATTGTCCCGAACTCATTTTCATATTCAAGTTTCCCCAAAAGATTGTAATATGAGGGGTTATAGTCTACAATTACCGGCGCTCCCTTCTTCTTGCTATTATCAACCAGCAGATTTACCTTGTATTTGTCCGCCGGGGATTCATCGGAGCTCTTAAGCCACGGAATAACAAGCTGCTGTTGCTCTTCGGTAAACTCCTGTTCTCTGAAATCATCCAGATGTACAAGTATATCCTCTTGCACTTTCTCAAGATACTCCGAAACTTTTTTATAGTCCGTGTATTTTTCCTTAAGGTCATTTATATGCATACCTACGGCAAAAAGTGCAATTTTATTTTCCCATTCGGCAACCCTTTCTTCTGCTTCCCTTTCTATGGACTTAATCTTCCTTATGATATCAAGAGTCTCAAGTTGCACAATATTTGACTTTTCATTTATTTGATGTTTTATCTTCTCATCCAGATCCCCGTATTCCTCTTCAGTTATGGTCTTCCCCTCAACTACAGGCAGAAAATATATGCCTGCATTGGTAGTTTTAACCTTGAATCCTTGCTTCTCGGCATCATCATTAAGCTTTTCCAAAAGCCGTGTACGTTTAGCCTGAAACTCATTTGTAATAGAAGTCTTCTCTCTTTCATAATCCTCACTGTCAAATGCCCTCGTTATTTCCTGCTGGAGTACTTTTATAAAATTCTCCATGTCTTTTTGAAGCACCTTACCAAGTCCAGCAGGCAGATTTATTGCTTTTGGCTGGTTTGGATTGTCAAAATTATTCACATAGCACCAGTCATCAGGAACCTTGCCTTTTTTCGCCATCTTTTTTATATAGTTTTGAGCATAACTGGTTTTCCCTGTCCCGGTCAAACCACTCATAAAAATGTTATATCCCCGTGTCTTTATTTTAAGT
>CAYPCH010000099.1:0-14023 GCA_964409165.1 uncultured Oscillospiraceae bacterium
AGGTCAATATTATGGACTGTATTAATTATAAATCTTTCCATGAATAATTCAGGTTAAATTATATATATGTCTTTACAGCTTTTTGATATTACTTATTTTGATTTTAACTAAAGCATGTAATATAATAAAAAAAGGAAGTTAAATATTCAATATACTTACATACAAATAAATTTTTAAGGGGGAAGGCTGATGAAAGACAGTAAAAAGGTGGGTCTGTTTCTTGTGCAAATGGTTTTAATAATTACCATGTTGGCGGGTGGTTATAATGTTCAGGCAGCAATCAGGGGAGACATTAATCTTGACGGTAGTACAAATTCAACCGATTATGCATTGTTGAAAAGGCACATATTAGGTACAAGTACATTATCAGGAAAGTCATTAATTGAAGCGGATGTAAATCTTGATGGAATTATCAATTCCACCGACTATGCGTTGCTAAGAAAATACATATTAGGACTGATAGAATTTGATACCAGAGAAGCTTTCAGCAAGGAAGAAGATGTTCTTATGACATATTCGGGGCTGACCAAGGTATCCTATGGAGGGTATTTAAACGGGGAATCGTTCCAGCAGGACGGTATTATCTATTATAATGGCTACCAATACACTGCCTTTTGGAATACAAACAGAAATATTGTTCTAGCGAGAAGAGCGATACCGGGAGGTACATGGCAGAAATTTGATTTCACTGATTATAAAAATACAGCAGATGACGCTCATAATACCATTTCCATAGGTATTTGCCCAAATGACGGAACTATGCATCTGGCGTTTGACCACCATGGTAATGACCTGCATTATCGAAAATCGGTAGAAGGTTTTCTTACCAACCCGGAGAAACATTCCTGGTCGGCATCAAGCTTCGGTAGTACGACAAACAATCTTGGAGATACAAAAGTAAGTCTTGTTACCTACCCCAAATTTGTTATAACACCTCAAGGGAATATGCTTTTGGAGTATCGGTATGGTACAAGCGGCAGTGGAGACCAGCATTTGTTGGAATATTCGGGCACTACCCATTCATGGACGAACATTGGCAAGTATATTGACGGTATTTCCACAAGTATTAATGCCTATCCCCATGGATTGTCCTATGGAAAGGGGAGTAATCGCCTTCATATGACATGGTGTTGGAGGGAAACACCCGACGCATCTACAAACCAAGATTTATATTACATATACAGCGATGATAATGGTCGTACCTGGAAAAACAATGCAGGAACTCAGGTGGCTAAAACAGGCTCTTCATTTGTAACCAAGAGTTCACCGGGAATAAAGGTCTGGACGATAGACCAAAACAGGGGACTTATAAACCAAGAGCATCATTTTGTAGATTCCGTGGGCAGGGTTCATGTACTTCTGTCGCATATGCCAGATTCACAGTCTGATGACAAAAACTTCAACAATGCAAGGTCGAAGAGTGTTTATTTCCATTACTGGAGAAACACAGACGGCGTATGGAAGAGAAACAACATGGGCTTTAGTGTGGTAGGTACTTTCCGCGGAAAAATTGCAGCATCGTCAATAAATAACCTTTATGCGGTACTTCCTGACCTGAGGATTGCTTTTGCATCGGAACAATCTGGTTGGACCGACTGGAAGCTTATAGATACAAAGGACCAAGGGAGATTTTTCTCTGATCCGCTTATTGATACAAACAGATTAATGTATGAAGATAAACTTACAGTATATTATCCTGTAAAGAATTCACCTAATATTTATACGCTGACTTATAATCTGGATTAGGAAAGGTGAAAGTATAGAAAAGCAACGGATAAACAAAATTGAGTACCCTCTATGAGTACTCAATTTTGCTTATTGTGGTGGGCGATGAGGGGCTCGAACCCCCGACTTTCACCACGTCAAGATGACACTCTACCAGCTGAGTTAATCGCCCATGAATTATACTAATCACAAAAACTATACTAAATAAAAAATAATCTTTATCGCATTCAATATGGTACATTTCTTATTTTACAGTCAACATCTGTTTTTTGTCAAGAGCATTAATAAATAAGTAAGTAAGTGGAGAAAAAATCATTAATAATACACTTTACAAGCTAATATACTTAAAAAGATTTAAATTTCTTGGAAATTATCAATGATACTTTCTATGAAATCAAAAGTGTTAAAAAGCACCAGCTTTTTGGAAGAGAGATAATTCTATGATTTGGTTAAGCATTGGTCAGATGGTAATGAGTCTATTATTGATTCTTATCAGCTGCGAACTTTTTACAAATGGTATAGAATGGCTTGGAAAGGAATTAAAGGTAGGTGACGGTGTTGTAGGAAGCATTTTTTCAGCAATCGGAACATGCTTGCCTGAAACTATGGTTCCTGTTATTGCTATATTGTTTTTTTAGAATAATACAGAATCAATTGATATAGCTATAGGTGCAATTACAGGTGCCCCTTTCATGCTAAGTACATTGGCATTCTTTGTGACAGGAGCAAGCGTCCTTATATTCAGTAACAAAAGAAGAACTGGCATGAGAATGAACGCTAATAAAAATATACTAAGACGGGATATAAGCTTCTTCATTATTGCATATAGTTTTGGGATTTCCTCATCATTTCTGAAAGCACAGTATTTTAAGCGCATTGTTGCAATAGCTTTAATACTTATTTACATTTTTTACATTACACTTACAGTAAAACATGATAAAAGAATTAACAGGAATTTGGATAAACTCTATCTTTCTAGAGTATTTAATATTAAGCCGAATTTGTACACTGTGATGCTACAGGTCAATTTAGCCTTATCAGGAGTGGTTTTTGGAGCACATTTGTTTGTAATAAGGCTAGACAAGGTATCAAAGTTATTGGATGTTCCGGTTCTGATACTATCTCTTGTTGTTACGCCTATTGCAACTGAGCTTCCAGAGAAATTTAACAGTGTTATCTGGGTAAGCAAAAAAAAGGATACCCTGGCTTTGGGAAACATAACAGGAGCAATGGTTTTTCAAAGCTGCATCCCTGTATCAATAGGCATTATGGCAACGCCGTGGATACTAAGCCAGAATATTATTGTTAGTGCAGTTTTGTCGGTTTTATCGGCTTCAATAGTTTATTTCTGGATTGAAGACAGAGAAGTCTTAAGTCCCATACCGCTAATAGCAGGTGGAGTTTTCTATCTAATGTTTGTAATGTCTCTGTAGATTGTGTTAAAACACATTTTTAATACTAAACTTTTCTTTTTCGGGTATGTGCTTGATGTACTGCTTTAATACCGCTATTTCTCCTAAAGCAAGAGGAACGTTTTGGGTTTCTATATATTTGGACATACGCTTTATAGTTTCATCTATATTGTCTATTTCAACATGATCAAGCAATAAAGTCCACATTTTAGAAGTTTCCGGCCACTCTTTATTAATGGTGTGAAGGCTTTGTAGTGCAGAATCCCAATCTTCGTTTTTTGTGTGTTCTTCAATTTCATTTATTTGTTTTTCCAGTGTTTCGGCATTTGACGAGAGAACCCGGTTGGCAAATATACCTGAGCCTATAATTAGTGCAAGTAAAGCTACCAGAAGAGATAATGCTTTTACAGTTTGCATTGTTTATTCCACCCTTTTGCGTTTTTTAGGTTGCCAGTAGAGATTTCCGTGGGAATCCAAGCTGGCAAAAAGGATATCCTGAATACCGTACTGGGGAAACTGATTTTTAAGCCAGTTTTCATCCAGTTTGATTTTTTTAAGGTTTTCATAGTTTATATTGCCGTCAACAACCAGACCAAAAGGTATTCCCTCATACTCGGTTGGAATTTTAAGGTCTTCGGCATTAACTGCCCTTTTTTGGGACTTCGGAATTACGCTTAATTGACCGTTGGTTTCTAATATTGCAAACTCCACGTCTGCGATGTTTGGAGTATTGGCGATTCTTAACTGCTCCAACAGATCATTCATTGTATACATTTCCTTTTTAAGTTGACCTTCATTTATGGCTCCATTTTCAATCAGTATACTCGGTCTGCCGCATATAACGGCCCTTGCCTTTACACTTTTTAAGGCTATCAGAGATAAGCAGGTTTGCGCAATTAACAGCGTCAATATGGGTATAATGCCATTTGTTAAAGGGATTGACGTGTTTTGAATAGGAACTGCAGCAAGTTCAGATATCATTATAGCTATAGCTAGCTCAAAAGGCTGAAGTTGGCCAATTTGACGTTTGCCCATTATTCTCATTACTATTACTACCAACAGGTATAGTATTAGTGTTCTTGCTAAAACTACCAGCACAAAATCATCCTTCCTCTAAAATGATTATATTGACATAACCATTTATATTTTACCTTATTGACTGATAATTATTCGTTTAAGAAATGTGGTAATATTATTTGTTTCAATAGTGAGTTTTCAATAAACCAGAAATATTAAAAAGCACTAGCTATTGTGAGTAAATAAGAAATAAATAAACATAAATGGCATACATTAATTATTTATAATCAGAATCAATACATATAATAGTATACAATTATCGAAGAGATGTTATAGAATGGTTGACATCTGCAACAAAATCAGGCACATCAGGCACAAAAACCTTGTGCAATGATTTGAAAATTCTAAGTCAGTATATTGGTTGTGAATGTTGGAGGATAACTATGCATATAATTGTAATCGGGTGCGGAAAAGTAGGTTCAACTTTTGCGCAGGTTTTATCTGAACAAGGACATGATGTTGTTATTGTGGATAATGACAGTAATTCTTTTAAAAGTCTTCCTTCTGACTTTAACGGTATTACAATAACAGGTGTACCTATAGACCAAGATGTTCTTAAAAAAGCAGGAATTACGACTGCTCAGGCAGTAGCGGCAGTGACACCGGACGATAATATCAATATCATGGTTTGTCAGGTTGCAAAAGAAATATTTAAAGTGCCGAAGGTGGTTGCAAGAATCTACAATCCTGCCCGGGAATATGTATTTCACCAATTTGGACTTCAAACACTTTGCCCTACAAATATTACCGTTGAAGCAATTATGTCCATGGTTCTGGGTAATAAAGTTATATCAAAGCACAGAATCGGAGATAGTGAGGTTGCATTTAAGCATGAAAAGGCTCAAAACGGAAGTATTGGTAAAAAGTTATCAGCGGTTAAAGTAAATTCCGGGTCCTTTATTTTTGGCATAATAAAGGACGGCAAACTGCATTTTGCCAGTCCGGACATAATGGTTAATAAAGATGATGTTATTATCATTGCAAATAAAAGTGATAATTAGGAATGGTGAAAATATAGAAAAAGTGGAAGTAATATTTTACCCATCCTTAATTCGCAGATTTGAATAGATTGTAAAAATGATGTTCCTTGGAGGGGATATTCTTATGTATATTGTTGTTGCTGGAGGCGGAAAAATTGGTTACTATCTGATTAAAACCCTGCTAACGTTCAAGCACAGAGTAGCTATTATTGAGGTACAGGAAGAGCTTTGCAGAAAAATTGCGAATGAACTTCATATTCCTGTTGTGAATGGTGATGGGACTAATATTGACACCTTGTCTGAGTTGGGGTTGGAAAAAGCAGATACCTTCATAGCGGTAACAGGCAAGGATGAAGATAATCTTATAGCCTGTCAGCTTGCAAAGAGAAACTTCGGGGTGAAAAGGACAATAGCAAGAGTGAATAATCCCAAGAATATAGAGGTATTTCAGAAACTGGGTGTTGATATTGCTGTGAGCAGTACATCAGTTATAGCTGAATTAATTGAACAAGAGATAGATTATTCCGGAATCAAAACTCTTATGAAGCTTAGATCCGGCAAGCTTGTTTTAAGTGAAATAAAAATCAGCGATAAGTCGCCTGTATGCAACAAGAGTTTGAAGGATATCAATCTTCCTAAAGACTGCATTCTTATTTCAGTTATCAGGGGCGATGAGGTTGTTATTCCTAACGGATTTACAGTGTTAAAAGAAGAAGATTATATTATTTCCGTTTCTTCAAAAGAAGACCAGCAGGAGCTTAAAGATTACTTTATAGGTAAAAATAACTTTCCGGGTTAGAATCTGCGATCTATATCACGAAAATGATTATGCTATGAAAAGTTTGATTTTCGTGATACTGTATTAAAGAAATTGACTCGTGATGTAAAAACTTTGTCGAGCTCATTATATAATTAATTATTGCGATTTAACCTACCACTATTTTTCCTTCTGGATAAACCAGATCCGGATTTTTTTTATTGTTTCTGAGTGTAAGAGCGATTGCAAATGTCAGGGGACCTACTCTTCCCAAAAACATAGTGAATATCAGAACAATTTTGCTCACTATATGAAGATAAGGGGTACCGACGGATGACAAACCGACTGTTCCGAAAGCTGATGTTGCTTCAAAAAGTATATCCAAGAATTGTTTATTCTCAAAAATCAGCATTATTATTGTAGCCGCAATAACAATCATAGCACTCAATCCTATTATAGCAAGAGATTTATTTACAGTACTGTTGGGAACTTTACGTTTAAAAATTATTGTATCGTTAGAACCGCGTATTTGGGATATAATAGTGACGAGCAATACGCCGAAGGTTGTTATTTTTACTCCTCCACCAGTTGATCCTGGTGCTGCACCTATAAACATAAACAATATTGTAGCAGCTCTTGACATTTCGCACATTTGATCTGCGGGAAGGGAGCTGAAACCGGCAGTCCTTATAACTGCAGAGTGAAAAAATGCAGAGTTTATTTTTGTAATAAGGTTCATATCATTCATGGTAGCGGGGTTATCAAACTCAGAAGCAAAGAAAAACAATGTTCCAGATAAAAGAAGAAAAGCCGTTGTAATCAGTACTACTTTTGTATGAAGAAGCAGTTCTTTTGTTTTTCTGAAGTCAATAAGATCCTTCCATACCATAAAGCCAAGACCGCCTAGAATTACAAGCGCTGCTATGGTATAGAGCACCAGAGGGTCGTTGTTAAACCCTGTGAGGCTCTGGAAGTTTCCGAATATGTCAAAGCCTGCATTACAGAATGCCGATATGGCATGGAACACAGCAATATAAAACCCTCTTGGTCCGAATTTCGGGACAAATCTTACTGATAATATGAGTGTTCCTGCAAATTCAATCAAAAATGTAATTATAACTACATTTTTAATAAGCTTTATTATATCTTCAAAAGTAAAATGGTTTAGTGATTCCTGTGCAAGTATCATGGTTTTAAGGCCTACTTTTCTCCCTAAGAGTATGGAAAAAAAAGTGGCAAAAGTTACAAATCCTAATGCTCCTATTTGAATTAAAGAAAGAATCACAATCTGACCGAACAGTGACCAGTTACTCAATGTATCTACAACTACTAATCCTGTGACGCATGTAGCTGAAGTTGCTGTGAACAATGCTGTCAGAAAATCTGCACTTTTTCCGGGAGTTGCCGAAGCTATGGGAAGGCTTAATAGCATTGTGCCCCAAAAGATAACTCCTATAAAGCTGAATATAATTATTTTCGTAGGCTCTAAAGCCAGAAATTTATTTTTTTTTATGCTGAACTGAAATTTTACCATAAAGGCTTATCACCATTCCTTATATTGATAAAAAAAGCAGATGCTTTCATTCTTTCAATTATACCATATTATTTTTATAATTCCATATATTTTACCTCTTTCATTTCACTCCAAGAGGTCTAACAAAATTTCGTACCCATCGAGGGTACTCAATTTTACCTCTTTCATTTCACTCCAAGAGGTCTAACAAAATTTCGTACCCATCGAGGGTACTCAATTTTACCTCTTTCATTTCACTCCAAGAGGTCTAACAAAAAAATAGCAGGAGAGTATCTTCCGCTATTTTTTGTTAGGGTCATTTCCTGAAAAGAAATCCGGCAAAAAGCTTCGGGACTCAATGTCCCGAAGCTTTTTATTGTTTTACATTACTATCTTGAAGTGTCGCCTAAACGTTCTGTCGGATAGCTGTTTCCAGTGTAAGACTGGAATACTTTTTTCACTATATTGCCACCTATTTTACCAGCTTCCCTAGAGGTTAAATCACCATTGTAACCTTGCTTTAGGTTTACGCCAACTTCTTTAGCTATTTCATACTTCATATTTTCAAACTGAGTTTTGCTGTTATTATTGTTGTTCGCCATGAATATCACCTCCTTATTCTTATTTTTTCAAAAATGAAGATGATTATGAGTAGAAAGTTTTGCTAATGAATTTTGTGTAAAATAAATGATCCTAATAAAAAGCCTCCGGACATCGAGTCCCTCACCTTTTTGCCGGATTTTCTTTCAGGAAATGGTCCTAAACAAAATTGAGTATCCTCGTTGGACACTCAATTATATTTGCAGTTTATAATATATTCTTGCGTTTTCTTAAAAGCAACCTGTTATTAATTTTTATTTTTTTGCTAATATCCCAAAGTCGGGGAAGTTCATCAGGAATATCTATATCGCCTTTTGTTTCAATATTTAAAATAAAATCTACAATTTCTTTGGCAGTATCAGGATTCAGGTATTCTCTTTGAGATTTCTTAATACTATTTAATTTTTGTGCGTTATTTAGAAGCAAATCGTCAACCATATATTTTAAGCTTCTTAAATCCTTGCAGACAACACCGAGATTATGTTTCATAAGATATCCAGGATTACCTTCTTCTTGTCCCGGCAGATTTCCGGTAATAATAAGAGGAACATTGCAAGCGACTGCTTCCATCATAACATTAGGACTTCCTCTTGTGATGGCTATATCAGAAGAGAGCATAAGATCCTGAATGTTTTCTGTAAAGCCGAAAACTTCGACTCTGCCACTGTACATTTCATTTAAGCTGTTTTCCAGTCTTCTTTTTAAAATTTTATTGCGGCCGGCAACGATTTTTACCCGGCAGTTAAAGTTTCTTAAAAGTATTTTAGCAACCCTGCGCATATTGCCGGAACCTTCTCCGCCACTCATTATAAGACATTCAAATGGCTGATGGATGTCATGTTTTTTGTATATTGAAGGGTTATCCAGATGTTGCAAAAACTTTTGTCTGACAGGAAAGCCCTTAACTATAAGTTTTGATTCTGCAACGCCGAATTCAAGGCATTTATATTTTGATTCTTTTGTCGGACATATGATGTAATCAACCCTTGGATCAGCCCATAGTGGAGTTATACTTACCAGATCGGCAATAAGTGTTACAAGAGGTATGTTAATATTATAGTCTTCTATGATATTGAGCAGGGAACCGTTAAAATTCGGATGTACCGACAGAATCAAATCCGGTTTTATACTTTTTAAAAGTTTAAGAAAATTATCACGAAGAGTTATTTCCACAAAGTCATTAATAATTGAAGGCTTTCTCAGTGATATTTCCCATATCATTTTCCAGAGCTCCTTGGCATTTCTGGTAACCGAACCGTATAACTTGCCGACCCTGAACCCCATATTGCCTGTCAATGTAAATCCGTCAACAACATGAACATTAACATTAGGATGAACAGAGAACTTTTCAAGCAATGAATCGGTAATGCTTTTATGACCGTGACCTGTATAGTTTGAAGAAACAATCAGTATATTGTTAATCATATTACCTCCGTAAAGATATTTAATATATAGTTTTTATTCTTCCAAAGTATATTATATTACTTAATATATACAAGTTAAAGTTAAGAATACTTATATTTTTTTGATTTATTGCACTATTAGTCCAAATGTAGTCAACCACACGCTGTTTTTTGAAAAAATAAACAAAATATTGGAATCCAAAAGTATTTATAAACTTAATGAAACCGTCATATATTTATGGAGAAGAGGGTTGCCTAAAAAAATAGTATTGGATGTGATACAAGTGGTTAAAAATATACGGGTTGGAAAAATATTTGTTGTGTTTATATGCGTTTTAGCTATATTTACATCTCATGCATTGGCATATGCAGATGATTTTCATGAATATGAACCGATTAATGAAGCATTTACAAAAGAGGTTGTAGAAGCAAGCGCTACTCCACCTGTGATTGAGGCAGGGGCGGCTATAGTTATTGATGCAAAGAGCGGAAGGGTACTTTATGCAAAAAATGCAGACTCAAGAAGACCCATGGCGAGCACCACAAAGATAATGACTGCTATTGTAGCTATTGAAAAAGGCGGGCTGGAAGATAAGGTTAAAGTGAGTAAAAGAGCGGCAAGTGTACGTGGATCGGTTATACATCTTAGAGCAGGCGAAGAATTGACATTAAGAGAACTTTTGTACGGGCTTATGTTAAATTCAGGCAATGATGCGGCTATAGCTATAGCTGAACATATAGGGGGAACGGTTGAGAACTTTGCACAGATAATGACAAACAAGGCTAAAGAAATAGGATTAAAAGATACCGCTTTTAAAACACCTCATGGTCTTGACGCAACCGGACACTATACTACCGCAAGGGAACTGGCTCTTCTCACCAGGTATGCACTTGATAATCCTGTATTCTCAAAGATTGTGAGCACACAAAGTATGGCAATATCAAATAGGACTCTTAACAATACAAATGAAATGTTAAGGTTATACAATGGAGCAGACGGCGTAAAGACTGGATATACCGGAAAGGCCGGAAGATGTCTTGTGACTACGGCTAAAAGGGGCGATTTCAGGATAATTTCGGTAGTTTTGAATTGCTCCAGCAGGACAATAAGAGCAAAGAGTAGCAAAACTATACTTGACTATGGTTTTGATAACTACAAGCTCTATACCTTGCTCCAAAAAGACCAACAAATAACAAAAATAGAAGTAAAGAAAGGAATAAAGAAATTTACGAATGTGACTGCTGTCAGTGGTGTGGAAATACCACTGACTTTAGAAGAAAAGAATAAGTTGAAGGAAGAAATAAGTACATATGCCATATTGAACGCACCTGTACATGAAGGAATTGAAGTTGGAACCATAGTTTTTTCAATTGATGATAAGATAATTGCCCAATCAGATTTGAAGACATGCGAAAGCATATCACGCAAAAACTTTTGGTATTACTGGCATGAAATAACCGATATATGGTATAGAATTATGCTACACCCTGACGTCAATGCTTTTACCCTTGTGGGGAGTAACCGATTGTTCCATTACTTTTGCATTGGCATCTTTCATGCCTTGTAAAAGTGATGACACGCTCAATGCATCCTGATTCATTGATTTTTGCAGAACAGAAATGTTAAGAGCTTGCTTTAAGCTTGACAGAGAAGCTGCAGATATACTGCTAAAGTTCATAAATATCACCTTCCCTTATAATATTATAGCACATTTAGGGGGTGTACTAAATAGTGCTATAGTCTTATACAGTTTTAAACCGTCTTGAAATAAACCATTTATTTTTGTTATAATGACTTGACAGTTCATATGGACAACTCAAAGGAAAAACTCAAAAAGCATACTAGGCAATGGTGAAAGGAAAACAAATGAAAACCTTAATAATAGCACTAAACTCAAAATATATACACTCTTCTCTGGCAGCTTGGTATCTTAAGGCTGGTTGCGGTGATTCATGTGGCGTTGTAAAAGTAGCGGAATATTCGATAAACGATAATCCTGACGCTGTGCTTAGGAGCATATATGAAGAAAAATGCGATGTTGCGGCTTTTTCGTGTTATATATGGAATATGGAAATGGTTCTTAAGACTGCGGAAAACATAAAAAAGGTTTCACCCGGCACGATGGTGGTTTTAGGCGGACCTGAGGTTTCATACAGTGCCTATGATATCCTTAAATCTTATCTCTTTATAGATTTTATCGTATCCGGCGAGGGCGAAATACCTTTCAGGCTTTTGTTAAGTTCATTGATTGACAGCTCTTATGATTTTAAAGATATTGAAGGGGTGAGCTTCAGAAAAGAAGGAAAGATATTTGAAAGCAAAAGTTTTTCATTGGTTGAAGACATTGATTCAATACCTTCTCCCTATGATAAGGACATGCTCTGTGCTACCGGAGGAAAGATCTTATATTTCGAGTCTTCAAGGGGATGTCCCTTTTCCTGCTCCTATTGCATATCCTCTACATTTTCAGGAGTGCGGTATTTTTCAATGGACAGAGTAAAAAAAGAGCTTTTGTTTTTTATTGAAGAAGGTGTAAAACTGGTTAAATTTGTTGACAGGACATTTAATTGCAATACGCAAAAGGCTAAAGAAATATTTGAATTTATTATTGAAAACGCAAAAGAAACAAAGTTTCACTTTGAAGTAGCAGCAGACCTTTTTGACGATTCTATAATGGAGATTCTTTCAAAGGCTCCTTACGGGCTTATACAATTTGAAATAGGTGTCCAATCTACAAACATTAAAACCCTTGAAGCCGTCAACAGAAAAACAAGGCTGGACAGAGTATTCCATTATGTTAGAAGATTGAAGGAGCTGGGAAATATTCACCTTCATCTAGATCTTATAGCAGGTCTTCCTTATGAGGACTACAATTCCTTTGGAAATTCTTTTAACGAGGTATACAATCTGGCTTCCCACAAGCTACAACTAGGATTTTTAAAGCTACTTAAAGGAGCTGGCATCTTGGAAGATTCTCTGAAATATGGTTATGAGTATAGAGGCTACCAGCCCTATGAGGTTTTGAGCAATAAATTTATAGCATTTGACGAGATAATGGGATTAAAAGGTATAGAAGAGCTTGTTGAACGTTACTATAATTCTGGAAGGTTTATGATGAGTCTGGATTACCTTATCGGGGAATATTTTTCCTCACCCTTTGAGTTCTACGAAGAACTTTTATCTTATTACAGAAAAAAGGGGTATTTGAACCGAAAGTTTTCCACAAGAGACCTTTACACCGTACTTTTGGAGTTTTCTCAGCAATTAAGGCCAAAAGCTGATATTGAAGTGGTTAATGAACTTCTTAAGTTTGATTTTCTGGTATCGGACAATACAAACAACCTTCCGCGTGAATTGCACAGGAATCTGACTAAAGAGTTCAGGGAACTGTGTTATGATTTCTTGAAGAATGAAGAAAATATAAAGACTTATCTCCCTGAATTTATGGGACTTCCTGCAAAGAAAATAATCAACAGGGTTCACTTTGAGTTGTTTTCATACGACTTAAGCAAGCAAAATGACCATTCAGCATATGAAAAAAATGATTCGGTATTAGTGTTTAACTATAACAGCAAAGATGAAGTAACCGGATGTTATAAATGGAATAAAATAAATTTATAGTAGTGTTTAGACAATATTTTTTTCTAAACACGTATAAAAACCGAGACCTTGGTACCCTTAGGAATATTATTGCTTATCTGCATATCGTCGGCAAGCCTTTTAATGATCATAAGTCCCCAACCCCTGTCTTTTAAGGACCTGAAATCGGTATTTTTATTTTCAAAATTAATAGAGGAAAGATTTAAGCCAGAACCCTCATCAGCAATTTCGAGAATAACGGTTGAATCAATCTTTTGCATTGAAAATAGAACTTTTCCTGCATTTTTTTTATATCCATGTTCGAGAGAATTGATGAGCAATTCGTGGGTGGCACTTTTAAGTTTGAAAACAGCTTTTTCGTCCTTCACCATATTGTTTATTACTTCTTCACACAGAACTAAAAACTTTTCAATGCTTTCTTTATCAAAGGGTATAAAGGCGTCCAGTTTATAGCTTAGTATCTGCATAAATGCGTCCTCCATATGCAACAAATACTTTGGAATGGGTAAACGTAACTTCCACTACTATTTTCACTTAACGCTTATCTAAAGCTAAATTAATCACGAAAGTAATTCTACATTGAAAAATTAATTTTCGTGATATTGCATTAAGGAAATTGAAGTGCGATTAAAATTCTTATCGCATTCGCTATAAATAGCGACTTAGAAGTAAATATTACACTCATTCCTTGATACCTGATATTTTTAATATTATATCACAAAAAGTAAAAAAAATAAAATTTTTAATTAAAAAACAGGTGCTTTATTCCTATACTTCCATTTGGTGCTACTCTGAGGAAATATAAGATTACAAAGATATAAATAAAAACACTCATTTCGACAAAATCTACTATTATCACTTCAAAATGTTTGTATTTTTGTTTATATTCTGATATATTTATATATATAAAAAACACAAAGATATAAAATGAAGTATTTGTTTTGGGGAGAATTGC
>CAYPCH010000100.1:0-13815 GCA_964409165.1 uncultured Oscillospiraceae bacterium
TAGTTATGTTGTCGTTTATGAGTAATATTACAAACGGGGGGGGAAGAACCAAATGATTGAAATTCAGAATTTGACCAAGCATTATGGTCGAATTAAGGCTGTAGATGACTTGAATTTTACCGTTAAGAAAGGTGAGATTTTAGGTTTCTTAGGGCCTAACGGTGCAGGTAAGTCTACAACTATGAATATGATAACCGGATACCTGCCATCTACTAGTGGTACTGTAAAAGTGGGAGGTTATGATATTTCTCAGGAGCCTAAAGAAGTAAAAAAACGCATAGGCTATTTGCCAGAGCATCCACCACTTTATATGGATATGACAATCAAGGAGTATTTAGGCTTTGTCTGCGAGCTGAAAAAGGTTGAAAAGAAACAAAGGAAAAGTCAGATTGATGATATTATGGAGCTTTTAAGAATTTCAGACGTAAAAGGAAGGCTTATAAAAAACCTTTCGAAAGGCTATAAACAGAGGGTTGGATTTGCTCAGTCGCTTGTCGGAAATCCGGAAGTTCTTATACTTGATGAGCCTACTGTAGGACTTGACCCGACACAGATTATTGAAGTGAGGAAGCTTATCAAAGCATTGGCAAAGGAGCATACGATAATCTTTAGCTCCCATATAATGCAAGAAGTAAGTGCGGTATGTGAGCGGGTTATTATAATAAGCAAGGGTAAAATTGTAGCTATAGATACACCTGAGAATTTGTCGAAAAGCATGGGGGAAACTGCAAGAATTTCAATCAGAATTGCAGGACCGAAGAGTTCTGTGCTTGATGTTTTGCAAAGTGTCAACGGTGTTAAGAGCGTACAGGTTAAAACAAAAGTAAATGACAAAGTAAATGACGAAGAATTTGATTATGTTGTGGACTCCGATAAGGAAGAAGATGTTAGAAGACCTATATTCTTTGAACTGGCAAAGCAACAATATCCTATACTTGAACTCAACTCCATGAATATGAGTCTTGAGGATATTTTCCTTCAGCTTACTTCGAAAGAACAAAAGGATATATCACAAAAGAAGAAAGCTTTGGAAATAGAACAGGACTCCGAAGCAGAAGACAATGAGATTTCTGGGGAAGACCAGGAAACTGAAGACCAAGATACATCAGACCAAGAGATTTCTGCGGAAGAAAAGGAGGCTGAGTAAGATGTTGACAGTTTTGAAAAGGGAGCTTCATGCTTATTTTTTTTCTCCCTTGGCATATGTAGTATCGGCAATTTTTATTGCTATTTTTTCAATGCGCTTTGTGCAGGTAATTATGAATCCGATGAACTTCTTTTATGGATATTTTCTTTATTATTTTGCTTTTTGGCTTGCTTTTATTATACCTGTATTGACAATGAGAACATTTGCGGAAGAAAGAAAAAGCGGTACAGAAGTGCTTCTAATGACTTCGCCTCTTAATGTTATTGATATTGTAATAGGCAAGTTTCTCGCAGCATTTATTGTTTTTCTTGCAATGACAGCGTTAACATTGATATTCCCCATCGTTATAGCTGTATCCGGTAAACTGGTACTGATACAAACTATCAGCAGTTACGCAGGATTTATACTGATTGGTGCCGCATTTACAGCATTTGGAGTGTTTGCTTCGTCACTTACAGAGAACCAAATAATTGCTGCTGTTATAGGAATTGTAGGTATTTTTATGATTTGGCTGGTAGATAACATAAAAGAAGGATTCAGAACTTTGTTGGGTGGAATTGTATATAGGTTTGCAGATTGGATTTCCCTGTTTGACAGGTTTGACCCTTTCAGAATGGGATTAATAGAATTGAAGGACATTGTTTTCTTTTTCAGTCTTGTTGGTGTTCTGATAGCGTTAACAATGATTATAATAGAAAAAAGGCGATGGAGTCAGGGGTGATAAAATGAATAAAGTATTTGAGTTTTTTAAGAGTAAGAATTTCAGATTCAGCTTTATAGCCTTAATTATGGCTATTGGAATTTTTGTTATTGCTTTTTTTGTTAATTTTTTTGCAGAAAGCTTTAACAAGCAATGGGACGTGACATCGAACAAGATGTATTCTATTAGTGATACCACTGATAAAATACTTACAGATCTCAAAAAAGATGTGGAAATAATATTCCTGTCTGACAAGGATCTTATAAAAAATGGTGGAGAGAATGGCTTTTTGGTTTCACAGTTTCTTGACAAGTATGATAAGTATCAGAGGGTGAAGGTTAATTATATAGACCCCGATAAAAACCCGGATATTATTACAAAACTAGACAAGGATAATGTACTTTCTCTGAAAATTCAGAATATAGTCATTAAATCCGAGGACAAGATAAAGAAGGTTGCAGTTGAGGATGTCTTTGAGATGGATCAATACGGCAATGTAAATTTTATAGGTGAGCAGAGTATAACTGGTGCAATAAAGTATGTTACCAGTGATATTATTCCAACGGTTTATTTTCTTGAAGGGCATGGAGAAAAGAGCCCGGATGGTGAGTATTCAACTATTAGAGAGATACTTGAAGCAAATGGATATACAACAAAAAAATTAAATATCACAATTGAGGGCAAAGTTCCGGAAGATTGCTCTATATTAATATCTGCAGGACCTCAGAAAGATTTAACTCCTAACGAAAGTGAAAAAATAATCAGTTATATGGAAGGTGGAGGAAATTCGATATTTTTAGTAGATCCTGTAAATTCAAATAAAAAGTTCACCAATTTCGATAATGTTTTTGAAAGGTATAATATCGGATTGAATTATGACAGGGTTAAAGAGAATAACACTTCAAGGCATATTTCGGGTCAACCCTATGATGTTGCACTAGGTATTGGCTACAATGAGTTGACGGCAGGAATTGATCCGAGCCAGCTTTCGGTTATATTGCCTGAATCAAGAAGCATAAAGATGCTTGGTATAGGAGATCATCCTGCAACAGTGAGTCAACTGTTTGCTGCTTCTGCAACTGCAGAAGGAGAAGCATATGGTGTAGAAGGCGAAAACAATAAAGGACCTTTGGATATAGCTCTTCTTTCCCAAATCAGCCAGGCAAAAGACTCAAAAATATTGGTAATGGGAAATGCATATTTTGCTACCGATACAGCACTTGATTTATATCCTTACGCTCAGAATGCGGTATATCTCTTTTTAAGTGCCATAGGATGGATGCAAAATTTATCCGACGAGGTTATGATAATGCCGAAAACGCCGGAAATGGATAGTTTTAACGTTACAGGATACCAATCAAAAGTTATGATGGTTGTAACTATTTTTATGCTTCCGTTGCTGTTATTGGCTACAGGATTTATTATCTGGATGAGGAGGCGTCATTTATGAGATTCTACAGGAATGCAATTATCCTTATTACTGTGACTGCAATCCTGTTGGGCGCATATTTCTTTGTACAATGGCAGAAGGGCAAAGAAGTTGATCCTGTCGATGAAAAAATAGAAATTATAAATATTGATGATGAGATAGATATACAGGAAGTAGTTATTGAAAACCGTGGTGAGAAGCTTGTTTTCAAGAAAGATGGATTGGAATGGACTATGAACCCGGAAGAGGAGTTCAGATTTGACAAATTCAAGATAGACGGCATAGTGGCCAATTTTAAGCAACTTAGCGCCAAAAGGATAATTGAAGAAGACTCAATAGATTTAAACAAATATGGATTTGACAAACCTGCGGTTGTAACAGTGACCACTTCAGAAGGGCTGGAAATTGGAGTTGAAGTGGGGAATGAGACACCAACAAAAGAAGCTTACTATCTTAAGAAAAAGGGTGAAAACACTGTTTATACTGTAGAAACCTATTTAGGTGAGTATTTTAGCTATTCTAAGACTGATTTGAAAGACAGATATGTTTTTGATGCGCTACCTACTGATGTAACTCATTTATCGGTTATTAGAGACGGAAAGATTGTTTTTAATGCCGGTTTGACAGATGAGTATCAGTGGATGCTCAAAGAACCGATAGAAGCTGATATAGACTATTCAAAACTGGATGGAGCCATTAATGATGCCATCAGGGCACAGATAGCAAGCTTTATTGAAGAAAACCCGTTAGACCTTTCCATTTATGGGCTTGACCAACCTAAGTACGTGATGGAGATAGCTACCGCAAACAACAGGGAAATAGTAGAGTTTGGTATTGAGAAAGAGAAGAATTGGGAGATTTATGCCAGGTTTAAGGACGGTAAAGATGTGTTTACTCTTCATCCTTCCAATTTTGAGTTTCTTGAAATGTCAACAATGGAAATTGCTCTGCCGATTGTTTATATTGCCAACATTAATGATGTTTCCGAGATGAATGTTACTATAGATGGAAGGACAATAAGCAGCCAAATAGACACTAGCTTGGATAATACCGACCCTGACAAGGAAAAGTATATTATTGATGGAAAAGACGTAAAAGCAAAAGGTGACGAAGGGGTGTCTGCTTTCAAGGATTTCTATCAGGCTGTTATTGGAGTGACATTTAGTTCTGTCGAAACTGATGCGGTTCTATCCGAAGCTGACCCGGAAATTGTTTTTGACTTTAAGCTTAAGGTTGCTCCGGGTAGTACGAGGATAGAATTTGTTTCAAAGGATGATGAGAATTATTATGTATTAAAGGACGGAAAGTACACCGGCAAGGTGGTTGACAAATCACAATTTGATAAGCAAGACAGTATAACAAAGACTTATCAGAAACTTATGGAACTTTTAAGTAATTGACTCAGCATAAGTAATTAGTGAAACAACTCCGACATAGAATTATATTGGCTATAATTCTATGGGGGAGTTGTTTTTTTGTTTAGAGAGATGCGGGATATCTTTAGAGTTGCAAGTGTTTACATGGCAACAATTATCGGTGCAGGGTTTGCTTCGGGTCAAGAGATAATGCAGTTTTTTTCAAACTATTACCTGGGAGGATTTTACGGTATTGTTTTGGCAGGAGTATTATTTGCCTTAATAGGATATATTGTCCTCAATAAGGTATACAGTGAAAGAATCAGAAACTATGAAGAGTTTTTATTTCCCACAGTAGGGTGGTTTTTCGGATGGATTATGGAAATAATGGTCACTCTGTTTATGGTGTCAGTGCTGAGTGTAATGATTTCAGGTGCTTCGTCAATAGTATCGGATCAGCTTGATATACCATTCCAAATTGCGGTTTTGGTGGTTTCTTTTATTTGTGCACTTGTTTTTCTTACAGACATCAAAGGAATAATAGCATTAAGCAGCATTATAACACCTGTCCTTGTGGTGGGTATGGTTGGCGTGGGGCTTTATATAATAGCCAACAAGAACAATCCTGTTTTTAGTTTTGCCGAAAGCTTTGGAGGCTTGACCCATAACTGGTTTGTTTCTTCGCTTCTTTATGTAAGCTATAACAGTATTATAGCTGTAGCGGTAATGTGCAGTTTGTTGCCATACCTGAAATCAAAAAGGACGGCATCTGCCGGAGGTATACTGGGCGGAATTATGTTAAGTGTAATTGCAATTGTAATGAATTTTGCACTGTATCTATTTTATCCTGAGGTAAAATTGATTGAACTGCCGATTTTGAGTATAGTAGAAAGATACAGTTCGCTACTTGGTGTGTTTTATAAATATTTACTTTTACTTGCGATGCTGATATCTGCTTTGACTGCCGGTTATGGCTTTATTGAAAGAGTCAGCGGCAAAGTAAATATTAGCAGAAGACTGATAGTCCTTATAATATGCAGTTTGACGGTACCTCTTTCAAGTATAGGATTTTCAGATCTCATTTCAACAATATACCCGATATTCGGATATATTGGAATGTTTATGGTGTTTGTAATATTACTCCAGGGCTTAAATCTTATTCAGTCACAGTCAATACGGCGTTTAGCGGGTAAAAAAGGCAGACTGGCAAAAAGAGGCACGTTTATATGGAAAAAATAATACATAAATAGTTGATGTGAAAAAGATTTTTTTATGGTAAAATAAAAATAGGCTTGTACTACTTTATTTACATACCGTAGCGGTAGCTACAAACAAATTAGTAATGAACATTGCGATAAACAGAGGAACTATATCTTCTAAAAAGTTTGTAAAAAGCAAATTTTTTTAGGAGAGTAGTATATAGCAGTCTGGGGTGAGGTAATGGACGATATACCTGAAAAAAGTGCAAAGACGGAGCAACACTCGAATTTAATAAGCATACTGCTTTTTTTTGTACTTATTGTTGTTGTAGTATGTACTGCAGGTGTGGCGTACCTTAACAGTTGTGGTATTGATATAAAAACCGTGAGTATAAAGCAGCTTGTCGATGAGCAGTTTTTTTACAAAGGAAAACATGTTGCACAAATTAACTCTTTTGAGTTTAGCTTTGATACAGCGATGCATCCTCAGTTTTGTGCTCATAAAGGGTTCATTGTAGAAGCAACTAAAGACAGGATAAGGTATCTTGACTTAAATGGAGAGGAGCAGTGGCTTTATCCCATATCAATGAACAACCCTATTGTAAAAAGCACTGGTGACTACCTTATGGCAGTGGACATTAAGGGGAAGGATATAGTTGTTTTTGGAGGCAAGGAGAAAAAATGGGAGAAGCAACTGGGCAATGCCATAATAAATGCACATATAAGTAAAAACGGCTATGTTACTGTTATTCATGAACAGGAAATGAGCAGAACATCAGTAACGGTTTTTAACCGGCAGGGAATGGAGATGTTTACAACTGTAAGGGCAGAAAACTATATAATATCATCAAAGGTTTCACCTTCTGGCAAGAATATATTTGTAAACAGCATAGATACCTCGGGAATAAATACAAACACTTTGTTGGAAGCTGACAGCATTTCAGATATAATGAACAGTACTTCAAGCGATTTGAGCTGTAAAACTGCAAGGGAGAATGCCCTTTATCCTTTTATGGAGTACATGGACGATAATAATTTGGTTGCTGTGGGGGAATCTGAGATTATATTACTTGGAAATAAATTAGAGCAAAAGTGGCAAAAAGAGTTTGATGGAGAATTATACAGCTTTTCTGTTACCGATAAATATGCAGTTGTAGCCTTAAGTTCCGGGAACTCATCTCTTTTGAGTCAGGAAAGGACTGATATATTTATTATTGACAGTGACGGTAAAAATATGTCTGACTATCAGATAAATGAAGCGGTCAAAAGCATTGATGCATTAGGGAATTTTATTGCTATAAATGAGGGAAGGCATGTTTATATTATAAATACTGACGGTGAACTTGTTGTGAATTATAATTCTGATACTGAACTCAATGAGGTTCGCTTTATCAGCGGGCATGAGCTTATAGGAATTTCTAGGGACAGTATTGTTGTACTTAAGATAGATAAGTCACGGAAATGATATTGTATTGAAAAATTAAAGTGCGATATAAAATCTTTATCGCATTCAATATAGAACAGTATTTTTTTTGAATTGGGGAGGTTAAATATGAATTTGGTTGATTTTGCTGTAATTACAATTATTATAATATTTGGGCTTATAGGGATGACAAAAGGCTTCATCCATTCAGTATTCAAGCTTGTCTCATTCTTTGTTGCAGTTGTAGTTTCGGTTAAATGTTATCCTTTGGTGGCTAATCTACTGGAGAAAACTGCTATTTTTACAAATATAAAATCATCCATACACAAGAACCTTATGCTTCAGCAGCAGGCACATTCGCCTGAGATAGGAGAAGGTGCAAAACTTACAGCACAATCTGTGATTGATAGTCTTAATCTGCCGGGTTTTTTAAAGGAAATGATAGAGAACAGTATGATTGATAAAATCACTGATCTTACAAAGATGATTGATATTGCAAAAGTAATGGAGAGTATAAGCGACATACTTGCCCACGTTGTTCTTGATATTATTAGTTTGGTTCTGTTATATATATTAATCCGTATTGCTCTTGTATTTTTGAGGTTTGTTCTTCAGGGAATTGCCAAGCTTCCTGTATTCAAGCAGATGGACAAAATGGGCGGATTTGCTTTTGGAGCCTTGGAAGGTTTGTTGACGGTTTATATTATATTTACCGTATTGATGCTGTTTCATTCTTTACCTACGTTTAAAGTATTCTTTGATGCAATAGAAGGGTCTGCGATTGCAAGGTTTTTTTACCAGAACAATTTTATTGTTGATTGGATGTTCCCCAAAAATACCATTATCTAAAATAAAGTGCTGTTTATAACGAATATTATGCAGTAGGTATAAATAATTAATGAAAACTACTTTTTTTCTAAAATACTGGACAATTGAATTCAGGTAGTAGTAAAATGAGTATAATGTTTATAGATATAGTCGGGCTAACCCGGCTATTATTGTAATTAGACCTCTTGGAGTGAAATGAAAGAGGTAAAATTGAGTACCCTCAATGGGTACGAAATTTTGTTAGACCTCTTGGAGTGAAATGAAAGAGGCAAAATTGAGTACCCTCGATGGGTACGAAATTTTGTTAGTATCGTCATTTTTTATTATTAAATATACAATTGGAAAGAGAGGAATGTTTAAATGAGAAGTGATATTGTAAAAAAAGGTATTGAGAGAGCCCCACACAGGTCACTTTTTAAGGCTATGGGCTATACAGATGAGGAAATCTCACGGCCATTGATCGGTGTTGTAAACTCCAAAAATGAGATTATTCCAGGACATATACACCTTGATAAAATTACTGAAGCTGTTAAAGCGGGCATTAGGATGGCGGGAGGTACGCCTGTTGAATTTGGGGCCATTGGTGTTTGTGACGGCATAGCAATGGGACATGTAGGAATGAAATATTCCCTTGCAACAAGAGAGCTTATAGCTGATTCCTGTGAAGCAATGGGTCTGGCACACAGCTTTGACGGTATGGTTTTTATACCTAATTGTGACAAAATTGTGCCAGGTATGCTGATGGCCGCAGCACGTATTAATGTGCCTTCGGTTGTAATAAGCGGAGGTCCTATGCTTTCATTAAAGCGTAATGGAAAGCAACTGGATTTGAATAGTGTTTTTGAGGCAGTAGGTTCATACAAGGCAGGAAAAATGACCATGGAAGAGGTATGCGATATTGAAGATTTTGCATGTCCCGGCTGTGGTTCATGTTCAGGAATGTTTACAGCCAATTCAATGAATTGTCTTACTGAGGTTTTAGGTCTTGGACTTCCCGGTAATGGTACGGTTCCGGCAGTATATGCAGAGAGGATACGTCTTGCAAAGACGGCAGGCATGAAGATTATGGAACTTGTTGAAAAGGATATAAAACCTTCTGATATCCTTACACCAAAAGCATTTGAGAATGCCCTGACTGTTGATATGGCGCTGGGATGCTCAACAAACTCCGTACTCCATTTGCCAGCTATAGCCCATGAGGCAGGAGTTGAAATAAACCTTGATATTGTAAATGAAATAAGCGGCAGGGTTCCGAATCTATGTAAATTAGCTCCGGCAGGACACCATCATGTTCAGGATCTGTATGAAGCAGGCGGTGTACAGGCGGTAATGAAGGAACTCAGCAAAAAGAATTTGCTTCACCTTGATTTGATTACAGCTACAGGTAAGACAGTAAAGGAAAACATAGAGAACGCAAATATAAGAGATAATGATGTCATTAGAAGCATAGACAATCCTTACAGTGCATCCGGCGGGATTGCAGTGTTAAGAGGCAACTTGGCACCCGATGGTGCTGTTGTAAAGAGGTCTGCAGTTGCACAGGAAATGCTGGTGCATAATGGGCCGGCAAGAGTTTTTAACTCTGAAGAGGACGCAATTGACGCCATATACAACGGAAAAATTAGTAAGGGTGACGTTATAATCATCCGTTATGAAGGTCCGAGAGGCGGTCCGGGAATGCGCGAAATGCTCTCGCCTACTTCTGCTATTGCAGGGATGGAACTTGATAAGCATGTTGCTCTTATTACAGACGGACGTTTCTCAGGTGCTACAAGGGGGGCATCAATAGGTCATGCTTCACCGGAGGCAATGGAAGGCGGCCCGATAGCGGTAGTAAAAGAAGGGGATATAATAAAAATTGATATTCCTAACGGTAAACTGGATATGGAAATATCCGAAGAAGAAATAAGGGCAAGGATGAAGGAATGGAAAGCTCCTGAGACTAAGATAACAAAAGGATATTTGGGCAGGTATGCAAAACTTGTTTCTTCAGCAAGCACCGGAGCGGTGTTCAAAGATTAGGAAAAGATTTAACGGAGGTACTGCATATGAAACTTACAGGCGCACAGATTCTGATAGAGTGTTTGAAAGAGCAGGGAGTTGATACCATTTTTGGCTTTCCCGGCGGAGCGGTATTGAATATTTATGATGCCCTTTACAAGGCAAAGGATGATATAAGGCACATTCTCACATCTCATGAGCAGGGTGCATCACATGCCGCTGATGGTTACGCAAGGGCAACGGGCAAAGTAGGCGTATGTCTTGCAACATCCGGTCCTGGTGCAACAAACCTTGTTACAGGTATTGCTACAGCATACATGGATTCGGTTCCGATGGTTGCAATTACAGGGCAGGTGGCAACATCCCTTTTAGGAAAGGATTCCTTCCAGGAAGTGGATATCAGAGGTATAACAATGCCCATAACCAAGCACAACTATATAGTAAAGGATGTCAACGAACTTGCGGATGTTTTGAGGGAAGCCTTTTTCATTGCAAAGGAAGGAAGGCCGGGACCTGTTCTTGTTGATATATGCAAGGATGTGACAGCGGCAACAACTGAATACGAACTAGAATTACCGAAGAAAGTAAAGGAAGCTCCGATGGGAGTTAGTGAGGATAAAATTGATGAAACCGCACAAATAATAAATAATGCCAAAAGGCCTGTTATATTATCAGGCGGTGGAGTTTCAATAGCTGGTGCCAACGAAGAGGTACTTGAACTTGCTACAAAAGCGAAGATACCTGTTACAACTACGCTGATGGGCATGGGGACATTTCCCGGAACAGATGATTTATTTATGGGAATGATTGGTATGCATGGAGCAAAAACTACTAACATAGCTGTTTCTGAATCGGATTTGTTTATCGCTATTGGTGCAAGATTCAGTGACCGGGTAATAAGCGATGTTAAGAGGTTTGCCCCTGAGGCAAAAATAATGCATATTGATATTGACCCGGCTGAAATAGGCAAGAATATTGTTGTTGACTATCCACTGGTAGGAAACATCAGAAAGATACTGAAGCACTTGAATGCTAAAGTGAAAAAGAAAGAACCAAGCGATTGGAACAGGAAAATTGACGAGTGGAAAAAACTGTATCCCTTAAAATCTCCTAAAGATGGGTTAAGACCGAATTATATTCTCGAGAGAATGTATGCACTTACAAAAGGTGATGCCATTATAACAACTGAGGTTGGACAGCATCAGATGTGGGCTGCTCAATTTTACAAATACAAGACACCGAGGCAGTTCCTTTCGTCAGGAGGTCTTGGTACAATGGGTTATGGTCTTGGAGCCTGCATAGGAGCACAGATAGGAAAGCCCGACAGGAAGGTTATAAACATTGCCGGTGACGGAAGCTTCAGAATGAACTGCAATGAGATTGCTACGGCTGTTGAATACAAGCTACCGGTAATAATAGCGATATTTAACAACCATGTTCTGGGCATGGTAAGACAGTGGCAGAATCTATTTTATGACTCAAGATATTCTTCCACCACTATTGACAGGTCAACTGATTTTGTAGCGTTAGCTGAGGCTTATGGCGCTATAGGCATAAATGTTACAAAGCGTGAGGAAGTTGATAAGACATTAAAGAAAGCTCTTGCGTCTAAGGATACGCCAGTAATCATAAACTTTGAAATAGACAGGGATGACAAGGTGTTTCCGATAGTTCCTCCGGGAGCTCCGATAAGTGAAGTGATAGAGGAATAGAAAAAGTTTAGTTTTATTGTAATAAAAAAGCAAAACCCTTCAAAAATCTGAGGGGTTTTATTTTCTTATCTGCTGAGGGTAATACGGGCATGAGCAGTACCGAAGTATCTTGCTTACGAATAATTAAATATTGGACTTATTACGTTTTTTATATCCTGCAAGAGATTGGCTTGGAGGTGAGTTTAATTAATGAGTAAAATATTCACAAAAGGAAAACCTTTGTTTTTGTTAGTTTTGTTGATACCAATACTTGCATACCTTATATCTTATATTTACGGGATAAAGACTGTAGAAATAGAGGAAAAAACGGAAATATTCGAAATTAATAATACAAAAGAGGTCTATAATTATCCAGACAGCAGTGTGATTACCATAATGAAACATTTTATTGTTGTTAATCCGCCGGAAGATGTGAATGAATTAGAAAAGCTGGTTGAAGAATTTATTGAAGAAAATCCCATAGTTGAAGAAAATGTGATAACTACAAATAAGGATAGAAAGTATGATGTTTTTTTTACAAGGAGAGCAAAAAGTTACCACGAAATTGGCAGCCAAATGAGGGCTACTTATATACAGATAGAATTGAACATCATAAAGAGGATTTAATTGCAGTAATATGGTGGTCAGATTCTGAGCCACATAAATTGTATCGTATTTTAGGCGTAAACTAAAAACGGAAAAGGGGACAGTTTCCTTGTCCCTTTTTCGTATTCTGACATGACAGAAATACTAATAATTGCCTTGTTAGGATCTTTTGAAGTCTAATTGCTCGTATATCTGTTTATGCTTAACAACTGAAGCTTATTAATATTTAAAAATAGAAACATATAGCCCTCGTTTTAAAAAATACTTAAGGAACTATGACACTTCAAAAACTCCCAATTTACTGATATAATAAAAATAAACAGGTAAAAATAAAAGGGATATATAATATGCGAAAGATAAAACATGAACATGACAAAGGATATAAAAAGCTTCTGTCTCATAAGCGTTCTTTTATAGAAATGTTGAGAAGCTTTGTAAAAGAGAGTTGGGTTAACGATATTGACGAAAACAGCATAGAACAGATTAATAAATCATACATTTTGCAGGATTTTGAGGAAAAAGAGGCAGACATAATTTATCAGCTGAAATTAAAAGATAAGAATGTGATATTTTATTGTTTGTTGGAGTTGCAATCTTCTGTTGATTATCAAATGCCGTTCAGATTATTGCTATACATGGTGGAGATCTGGAGGGATATATGGAAAAATGCAGGCAACAGGAAGCGTAAAGGATTCAGACTGCCGTCGATTGTGCCTATAGTATTATATAACGGAGATAAAACTTGGACTGCATGTGAGAACTTTAAAGAGATGCTTGAAGGAAGTGAGTTTTTTGGAAGTCGTATTGTAGACTTCAATTATATTTTGTTCGATGTGAACCGTTATAAGGAAGAGGATCTTTTGAAAGCGGCAAATCTGGTGGCAGCAGTATTTTTATTGGACAGAAAAAGTCCTGAGGATGTAATAGAAAAACTAAAAAGCATAATAGATATATTGAAAGGTCTCGATGATGAAGAATTTGGACTATTTAAAAATTGGCTGAAATATATATTTAAACCGAGGATTTCAAAAGAAATAAGTGAAAAATTTGAGGTAATATTGGATGGAGCAATTCCAAAGGAGGTTGAGAATATGGTATCTAATCTTGCAGTAACACTTGATAAAATGATAGAGAAGGCAGAAATGAAAGGCATTGAACGAGGCATTGAAAAGGGCATTGAAAAGGGCATTGAAGAGGGAATCGTAAAAGGCATTGAAAAAGGCATTGAAAAAGGAATTGAAAAAGGAATCGTAAAGGGGATTGAGAAGGAAAAAATAGAAGTAGCAAAAAAACTTGTAGCAATGGGGATGAATAATGAGATAATAAAGGGCGCGACAGGTCTTTCGGACATTAGAATTATTGAGCTTCGTAAAACTATAGATAATTAACTCAACTTTCCCACTTATAGTATTTTGAGGCTCTGGTTGCTCACAAGT
>CAYPCH010000101.1:0-13536 GCA_964409165.1 uncultured Oscillospiraceae bacterium
ACTTGTGAGCAACCAGAGCCTCAAAATACTATAAGTGGGAAAGTTGAGTTAATAACTAAAGCAATCTCCTTATCAAGTCCTGACAAAGTTACTATATCTGAGGGAATAAGTATAACAGTATACGTTCTAATGTTTACGGGAATGTTTGTAATGACTCTGGTTGTGATGATTCAGTGGTTTTACAAAAATCTTCTCTCAGATGAGGGCTACCTGATATTTACCCTTCCGACAAACCCTTGGAATCATATAGTAAGCAAACTTCTGGTATCCATGATGTGGTCGGTGGCCAGTGGAATTATTGCAATACTCTCAATATTGATAGTGATTTATAAAGAAGTATTTACTCAGGAACTCCTGCAGGAACTAATAAGTGACGTAAAAATGTACTTTGAGACATTTGGTTCATCATCTGTTCCGTTTCTAATTGAGCTCCTTATATTGTGGATTATAGGTCTGGCATCAAACATACTGGTGATTTATGCATCAATAGCTTTGGGGCATTTGCTCAACAAGCACAGGGTACTTGCGTCGCTTGGTGCATTTATAGCTCTTAATGCTGTATCCCAGATTATAATGTCCATAATTACTACTATTCTCGGGACTTAATATCCAAAAGCTTTTTATTAGGGCCATTTCCTGAAAGGAAATCTGGCAAAAAGGTTCGGGACTCGATGTCCCGAACCTTTTTATTCTTTAATATCGACAGTTTTTTTCCCGGATTCTACATTTCCCGGGAAATAGCTACAGCATTTATACGCCATATTAAGATTCGCCAGCAAATATAGGTGGCAGTTTTTTTTTCGACGTGATGTGATATGCTACGTATCGGTTATGGCTCATTGCCGTATACAAGTCTGCCAGACACATAGAGTGTTACATGGCTCCAGTCAATGTAGGAATTCGAAGATTGCTTGAAAGAGTAATCGTTTTGCTGGTTATACTGTGTCCAGTCGTTTTTGGAAAAACCGATTTTTATTTCCACACTTTCTCCGGGTTCAAGTGAATCTGTATCTGAACTGAGATATAGTTGCAAATAACGGTCTGTATCATCTTTAGGCGACGGCATGTCAAAAAATCTTCCGCTTACCTGTGTGTTGCTTTTTGTACACCAGTCACACCAGTAAGTTTCGGCCGCAGCACCTTCTTTTGTATAGTAATACCTTAATGATATATCTGAGAGTCTGACAGAACCATTTCCCTTATTAACTATTTTGAATACCGGGTATATGATTTTTGCGTAAGCATTTGAATCTTCATTCCTGTATTGAAGAATAACATTATTTTTATCCTGATTGGAAGATGTAGCAGAAGGTTTGGGCAAATTTTCCGGCGTTGGTGCAACGGACGCAGTTGCTGTCGGTTTCAGAGAAGGTGTAGGCGATGGCACGGGCGAAGGAGTGGATGAAGGCTTGGGCGAAGGGGTATATGAAGGTGTAGGTAAAATGGCAGGTGTAGGTGATTCTTCTTCAGATAGTTCTAAGGACGGTGTAACCGCTTGTGCAGTTGGCGAAGAGGGCAGAGTAGGGGATGCTTGAGTAGCATAAGAAGTATCTTGAGCATGAGCAGACTCTTTTGCCGGAGTAGGTGTATACTCAGGAACAGGTGCCTCATCAATTGTTGCATTGATTTTCTGAAATGATGTCATACTGAAGATTTTTATTGTGACAAATAAGGAGCTTAAAAGAATAATTGCAATTGACAGTCTTATTATTTTTCTTCTTTTTCTAACATCATAATACCATTTCATAACTTTTCTAAGTTGCAATTCAGTAGTTTTATAAACTTAAAATGCAACCTATACCTCCCCCTAAAAGATTATAATGTGCCAAAAGCATTTTATGTACCATTCTTCTCAAGAAGTTTGTTTTTTATAAAACCCCTATACTGAAAGTTTTATAGTGTAAGCGTTATAAGACATTTTTTGAGAAGGCATGGTGTATCTGCTATTAAAGACATTGATATTGGTTGTTTTCTATATTTGTAAGGAACTGACTTAGCTTTATGCAATAGTATGATTAATATGTACTTGAATTATAATTTCTACAGACTTCTCCTAAACTCCTTCTCAAATTTGTTAATTTGACACAAATCTAAAAGACTCAACATTCAGTGTTTATCCACTGGTTGAGTCTTTTTTTGCGCAAAACTTTTGATTAACCCTTTAAAGAACCGTCCCCGACTTGCCTTTTTAAAGCTTGGGTATATTCCGCCCATAAAATATTTCTGTCATTTCTTTTTTTAATTTCTGCTTTATTTTTCTTTTTTCACCAGAGTGAAGTTCCTTTTTATCAATACCAAAAAGATAATTGTCAAGGTCAAATTCCTTTAACAACATTTTTGTGTGGAATATGTTGTCCTGATACACATTCACATCTACCATGTGATATCGATTTTTTGTCTCACCGGTTATATAGTTTTGTATTGAGTTGATTTTATGGTCAATAAAAAATTTCCTTCCTCCTACATCACGGGTAAACCCTCTTACTCTGTAATCAATAGTTATAATATCCGAGTCAAAACTGTGTATTAAATAGTTCAGTGTCTTAAGGGGCGATATGTGCCCGCAGGTGGAAACATCTATATCTGCCCTGAAAGTACTTATGCCGTCATCAGGATGGCTTTCAGGATAGGTGTGAACTGTTATATGGCTTTTGTCAAGATGGGCAAGCACTGTTTCGGGTAAAGGTCCGGGTGCTTCGGTTTGGGAAGACTCGTCCATATGTGAATTGGTCAGTTTTCCCTCCGAAATAAGCATAGTTACGCTTGCCCCCTGAGGGTCATAGTCCTGACTGGAAATATTTAAAATATTTGCTCCGATTATCGAGGAGACATTTTTTAAGATATTTGTCAACCTCTCAGCATTATACTGCTCGTCGATATAATCTATATAACCTTTGCGGTGTTCAAGATCTTTGGCATAACATATGTCATATATATTAAAACTTAGCGTTTTCGTAAGATTGTTAAAACCATATAATTTTAGTTTCTTTAATGACTTAATTTCCATAACATACCCCCTATTCCTAATTAAAACTACTCAAATTTAAGCTGACAAACAATATTATAAGTTTATAATATTGTTTTGTAAATGGGTATGTTTAATGTGTAGTATATGTTTATAGAATGTCATTTACGCAATAAGCTTGAAATGGTATACTAGAGGTTGAAACTGAAAAGTCTTTTTGGGAGGATAATACTTTTCTATGCATAAGAATAAAGTTGAAATTATGGCTGCTATTGATGTGGGTTCAAATTCGCTTAGAATGATAATAGCTCAGGTTATGCCCGATGGAAATACCATACCTCTTGAGGATTTATTCAGACCTACCCATATAGGCAAGGATACTTTTGCTTATGGAAGAATACAGGTCGAGTCAATTCATGAAACATGTGAGGCCTTAAGAGGTTTTAATAAGCTTATGCAGGACTACAGGATCAAAAATTATACTGCCGTCAGTACAAGCGGGATAAGGGAAGCTGAAAACAGGGAATATGTTCTTGAGCAGATAAGAATCAGGTCAGGTCTTGAAGTCGAGGTAATAAATAACGCTCAAGAGCGTTTTTTGATGTATAAAGGTATAAGGAATTATATGACTAGTGAGGAGAAGTCCACCAGCAAAGGAACTATTGTTGTAGATATCGGTTCAGGAGGAGTGGAAGTATCTGTCTATAATGAAGGAAGTCTTAAATTTACTGAATATATAAAAATAGGCTCGTTAAGGCTCAGGGAGATATTTTCCGGGCTGGAAAAAAGGACATTGGATTTTCCAAGCGTGATGGAAGAATTTATAGACAGCAGGATAGATTATTTAAAGTCCATACTCCCAAAGTTTAGTATAAAAAGCTTTATAGGTCTTGGAGGAGAATTAAAGACTATAATCGACCTGTGTACGCATGATAATCCTCAAGAGGGCAAATACTATATAAAAAAAGAAGAAATTAAAGAGTTGTATTCAAAAGTACATAATATGAATACAGCCCTTATGGTTGAAGAATTTGGTATTCCTAAAAATCAGGCTGAAATTCTGCTTCCTTCAGTCATTATTTTCAGCAGCTTTATCAATTTGACAAATGCCGATGGCATGTTTGCACCTATGGTATCATTAAGACATGGACTTTTAGTTCATATGGCGGATGAGATGTTCGATACCGCAGGAAGGAAGGAAGCTAAGGATGATATAATAAGCTCTGTGCGGTATATAGGAAAGAAATATTCTATTGATGAGGTGCACAGCAGCTACGTTGAAAAGATGGTTTTATCAATATTTGACCAGATGAAAAGGATTCATATGTTGGGAGACAAGGAGAAATTTTATTTAAGGGTAGCAGCAATACTGCATGATATAGGAAAGTATGTCAATCATACCAGTCATGACATTCATTCTTTCAATATTATAAGATTTCTGGATATAATGAGTTTTTCCGACAGGGAACTGAGCCTTGTTGCCAATATTGCAAGGTATCATAGTGATGAAATTCCCAACTTGTCCCACGATAATTATCGTGTTTTAAGCGCAAGGGAACAGATAATAGTATCAAAGCTTGCGGTGATTTTAAGGATTGCTGAGGCAATGGACATATCACATAAGCAAAAGATTAAGAAGGTAGAAGTGCATAAGTTCGGCAAGGAACTCCATTTTGATGTCTGGGCCAAGGAGGACATACTTTTGGAGGAATGGAGCTTTTTAAGCAATGCCACGTTTTTTGAGGAAGTTATGGGAAATAAGCCAGTAATCAGACGTAGGGGATGATGAAAAATGAAAAAATGTGAGTATGAGCTGAAGAAGAATTTCTTTAACCGTGAGTTAAGTTGGCTTGAATTCAACAACAGGGTGCTTGATGAGGCATGTGACAGTGATAACCCTATTCTTGAAAGGCTTAAATTTATTTCGATTGTAAGTTCAAACCTTGACGAGTTCTTCATGGTAAGGGTTGCGTCGTTATTTGACCAGATGCTTGCAGGTTTCAGTGAACCGGATATTGCCGGTTTTACACCTGAAGAGCAGATAAACCTTATATCCTCAAGAGCTCGTGAGATGATTCATGATCAGTACGCCTGCTATAACCGGTCTTTGATTGCCGGTCTTAAGAAAGAAAAAATTGTCTTTTTAAAACCCGAAGACTTAAACAACAAGCAGACTGCTTTTGTAGAAAATTATTACAAGCAGACGGTTTACCCGGTTCTTACTCCTATGGTGGTTGACAAAAGCAGGCCTTTTCCGCTGGTACTTAATAAGAGTCTTAATATTGCTCTGCTTTTTGACAATAAGGATGAAAATAATGAATCGGTTTTTGGTATGGTGCAGGTTCCATCAGTGTTGGAGAGGACTGTCGAGCTTCCGTCAAAGTCGGGAGGAAAGTGTTTTATATTGCTGGAAGATATAATAAAGATGTATATGGATACACTTTTTACAGGTCATGATATTGCTACCATGGCATGTTACCGTATTACAAGAAATACCGATCAGGGTCTTGATGAAGAAGAGGCGGAAGACCTTCTTGAAGCTATTCAGCAGTACATAAAGAAGAGAAAATGGGGTATGGTAATAAGACTTGAAATAGAGCACGGAATGAATCAAAAGCTCCTTGAGGTGTTGATTGAAGAGCTTGAGGCTCCATATCAGACTGTTTATGAGATAAAAGGTCCTCTTGATCTGACATGTCTTATGAATATATATGCACTTTATGGATATGATGCCTTGAGGTATCCGGTTTACCGTCAGCAACCAGTTTCAGGATTAACTGATGAGGATATTTTCAGTGCTATTTCACAAAAGGATATTTTGCTTCATCACCCATATCATACTTTTGACCCTGTTACCGAGCTTGTAAGGCAGGCAGCAATCGATCCGAAAGTACTTGCAATAAAGCAGACCCTGTATAGGGTCAGCGGAAATTCCCCCATTGTTGAAGCACTTGCACAGGCGGCGGAAAACGGCAAGCAGGTTACCGTGCTTGTAGAGCTTAAGGCACGCTTTGATGAGCAAAACAATATTATATGGGCAAAGCGGCTTGAAATGGCTGGATGTCACGTAATATACGGTCTTGTAGGGTTAAAGACGCATTGCAAGATTTTGCTGATTGTGAGAATGGAAGATGCCGGTATAAAAAGATATGTACATTTGAGCACAGGTAATTATAACGATATTACTGCAAGGTTTTATACCGATATGGGTCTTTTTACTGCCAATCCCTATTTTGGGTCTGATGCTTCGGCAATATTCAATATGCTGTCCGGTTACTCACGACTGACTAAAATGTATAAGCTTGCAGTGGCTCCTATAAACTTAAGGACAAAGTTTATAAACCTGATAAGGCAGGAAGCAATAAACGCGGAAAAGGGCAAGAAAGCGAAAATAATTGCAAAGCTCAATTCTCTTGTTGATGAAGGCGTTATCAATGAATTATATGAAGCCTCCAGAGCGGGAGTGAAAATTGACCTTTTGGTGCGGGGCATTTGCTGTCTCAGACCGGGTATAAAAGGCTTGAGTGAAACAATAAGGGTAAAGAGCATTGTGGGAAGGTTTCTTGAGCATAGCAGGATATTTTATTTTTATAATGATGGATATGAATCTGTATATTTGTCTAGTGCCGACTGGATGGGCAGGAATCTTGACAGAAGGGTTGAACTGATGTTCCCTGTTGAGGAACAGGAAATTGCATTGAGAATCAAAGAAATATTAAAAATTTGTCTCAAAGATACAGAAAAAGCAAGAGTATTGGACAGCAATGGAAATTATTTAAAGGTTGACAAACGCGGTAAAGGAAAGCTGAACAGCCAGGAGTATTTTTGCAAAATGGCTGTAAAGGAAGCGACCGAGATAGGTACAGTAAAGATTGAGAAGGAGTTTAAGAAAGATATGTAAAATGTAGTGTTTTTAAGTGAGTTTTTAAAAGTCAGAGCACCTCATTTTTTGACCTCTAAAGTCGGAATTATTGTGGTATAATATTTTAAAAAAACGCATAAGAAACAGGAGGTTTGCTTTAATGCTTCTTGCTGATGATTGGAAGGATTATGAACTTATAGATACTGGAAACGGTGAAAAGCTTGAAAGATGGGGTCAATATATATTGAGGCGTCCCGATCCACAGATAATTTGGCCTATAAAAGAAGAAAAGGGGCTGTGGGCAAAAGCTGACGCACATTATCACAGAAGTCAGTCGGGCGGTGGTCAGTGGGAGTATAGAAAAAAACTCCCATCAAGATGGAAAGTATCATACCGGGGGTTATCATTTTTTATTGAACCAACGGGATTTAAGCACACGGGACTTTTCCCGGAGCAAGCGGTAAACTGGAGATGGATAATTGAGAAAATACAATCGACACCACATGAGGTAAATGTACTCAATCTTTTTGCTTATACCGGAGGTGCTACAGTTGCTTCGGCTTACGCAGGAGCATCGGTGTGTCATGTTGATGCTGCAAAGGGCATGGTTCAGTGGGCAAAGGAGAATATTGAACTGTCCGGCTTGAAAGACAGACCGGTAAAGTTTATCACCGATGATGTCATAAAGTTTGTTCAAAGGGAAAAACGCCGGGGACGGCAGTATGATGCAATCATCATGGATCCTCCCTCATACGGCAGAGGGCCTAAGGGTGAAATCTGGAAGATTGAAGACTCATTGTACAGCTTTGTTGAAGAGTGTTTAGGTGTTTTATCGCCGAAACCTCTGTTCTTCCTTATAAACTCGTATACCACGGGCTTTTCACCTACTGTGGTTTCAAATATATTAAAGATGACGGTAGGTAAGAAATTTGGAGGAGATTTAAGCTGTGGAGAGGTGGGGATTCCTGTTACATCTACAGGCCTTGTACTTCCGTGCGGAATTTACGGACGTTGGGAGGCTAAGAACTAATGGGAGTAAAAAGCATCATGGAAATTAGCATACTCCATGAAGATAACCATATTCTGGTGGTGGAAAAGCCTGTAAATATACCGGTTCAGAAAGACGATACAAATGACATTGATATGCTTACCCTTTTGAAGGATGATTTGAAGAAGAGATATCAGAAGCCCGGCAATGTCTATTTAGGGCTGGTGCATAGGCTTGACAGGCCGGTAGGAGGGGTAATGGTTTTTGCAAAAACCTCAAAAGCCGCTTCAAGGCTGTCGGATCAGGTGAGAACAAGACAGATGGAGAAGACCTATCTGGCAGTAGTTCATGGAAGTTTGAAAGATAAAATAGGCAGGTTGGAGGATTATCTTTTAAAAGACACAAAGACAAACATTGTAAAAGTAGTAGATGAAAATAAAGAGGGAGCAAAGTTGGCAGTGCTTGAATATGAAGTTTTAGAAGAGAGTGGGCGTTTCAGTTTATTAAGAGTACAACTCCATACAGGACGGTCACACCAGATAAGAGTGCAGTTTTCCAATTCAGGACATCCCCTGTATGGGGATCAAAAATATGGACTGAGAGTAAACAAGCCCGGTCAGCAGATAGCTTTATGGTCAAATGTAATAGTAATAAATCATCCCACGACAAAGGAAAGGATGAGGTTTGCAAGTGAGCCGCCACAGAAAGACCCGTGGATGTGGTTTCAAGGATGGTAAAGGGAATTGGAATAGAAGAGGGACAAGGTACCTGTCCCTCTGTCCCAGAGAGAGAAGAGGGACAAGGTGCCTGTCCCTCTGTCCCCTCTGTCCCCTCTGTCCCCTCTGTCCCTGTTTTTTACTCAATTATAATGTCATCGGGTTTTCCTGTGTTTATGCATTCTTTCGATAGTGTACTCTGTATGATTGTACTATCTGCGGTATACGTTCCTGGGCTAATAACCCGTGCATAGTAGGTCAGCGTATATTTTTTGTCGGTGTTTTTGCCTACATAGAAAGTTACTTTTTGTTTGTCCATTTCGCAAGAGCTTATTTCGTAAAATGAATCTCTTGAGTTTAACCCCATATTATAGGTGTTTTCTATTGGTTTAAGGCCGGAGGGAAGATAGTCTGTTATAACATAACTTCCGTCTAAGGCTTTTTCGCCTATATTCCAATCAATTTCAACCTTTATGATGTCGTTTTGTTTGAATGTGTAGGGTGCGGAAGCACCGGGTCTGTTCTTTACCGTATACTTCCTTATTACACTTATATTGCTGTCGGTTTTATCGGGATTGACAAGGGGTGTTTCAAACATTGATACAACACAAATATCTCCATTGACGCTTTCTATTTTGAGTTTATCCATATTTTCGGAAGCAATTTCAAGTATATAGGGCCCGCCGTAATCAAGACTCTTTGAATATGGTTTTCCATTCAGGGTATATTCAAAGCTCGCGGTTTCCGCCTTTAACTTTGTGATTTCTTCCTGCATGTAAAGGAGTCTTTCAATACATGTAAGAATATCCGTAGTCTGATTTGCCTCGCAATATCTGTAAAAATCATTCTTGTGGGGTTTATCAAGCTTGGCTGCAAGAACGGCTACAAGTGAGGTACACTCAAGTATGTCATCTTTGTCTTTTCCTGTATCAATCATGTAAAAGGGCTTTAAACGCTTGACGTACCCTGCAATCTTGTTTGTGTAGAGTCTGTCGGCCTTAGGAGTTTCACCAAGCTCGCAGTAAGCCAGAGCTATGTAAAGAAGGTCTTTAATGCTGGCATTTTCAACTTCCGAGGCTTTGTCAAGATTCAAAAGCACCGGTTCTTTAAGTACTGTCAGGCCATAGAGCACGCTTCCATTAACTCCTGAAGAATCCTCATAGAGCTTCTGGTAAAAGTAATCTTTCAGTTTAAAGATATCAATATCATCTTTAACAAGGGAAGCTACCTTGGCGCTTACATCCACATCGCTTTCTGCGTAGGGAAGTATTGCAAGACCGCCGTCCTCCTTCTGATAGGCGGATGCTTCAAATGAGATGTCGGTATCAAAAGCATCGTCAAAATTAAAGTGTTTTGTCATAAGCTCATGTGCCAGTTTGGACGAAAGCTTCTGTTCAAGCCTGTTGCCCCATGTATATCTTAACGAGTTTATAGCGCCGATGAATGACCCTCTGCCTTTGTCAGAGAATACAAGTTTTGTGTTCCCGGAGGTTCCACCCTTTATTTCCAGCCCGGGTTTAAGGTCGTAATATAACGCTTCTTCAATTTCATGATAGGTTTTTACCGTAGTAAAGGTGTGTTTTAGTGAGTCTGCAAGACCACCTGAACTTACTGCTTTTATTATTAAATTTGTTTTTCCTTCCGACAGCTTCCACAAAGGAATGTCAACCCTTTCAAAAGCTTTGCCCTGTGCTCTTATCACATTGCCCGGGTCTTCCACGCTGGACACTTCAAAGGAGACGATTTCGTTTTCTTTTAGGTGGTCTCCATATGCGGTAACACCCAGTGCAGGCTTATCACCTTCAATAAAGGTTGTATTTAACGTGTGGTTTATGAAAAACGGCAGGGAAACCTTCAGGCTGACCTTGTTGCTGCCAGCAAGTAGGTCAGGGGTAGCACCCGAGAGTGTAACACGCCAGGAGGTTATGTTGTCGGGCAGTTTGAACCTAATCTCTCCATATCCCTCACCGTCAAGTGCAATCGTTTCAAAATTGGCTGTATCCTTGAATTCCTCCCTTGTAGCAACACTGTCAAAAGAAGCACCGTATAAGTTGTTGACATTTTCATTAAACGTAACATTTAAATAATCCCAAGAGCTTCCCACATTAATTAACCTGGTCTTATCTATCCCTGACTCTGACACAGATGTGAAAGAAACATGAAGACCCTCGGTACTATTTTCATTGTTGATTTCACTTTCACTGTACATGTGGGAGCTGTAAGTGGAGTCAATGCCTGAAGGAACCGATGCATAAATTGCTGTAAGGGTATCAATATCCTGTTCAAGAAGTTTAAATAATGCTTCATCAACAATGCCGGCATTGACCACAGCTTTTTTTGCATTTCTGTCCTTGTCTTTGGCCCACACCTTAATTACAGCCTCTTCACCAGGTTTGTATGAAGGTTTGTCAAGGGCTGCTTCAAGAACCAGGTTTTTTTCCTTATAGTCAAATAAGACATTAAATTCCTGCGATTGTACATAGGTTGTTCCGTTAAAGTATATGCCGGTTATATAAACATTGGGCACATCACTTTCTTCTACCGTGAATGAATAATCAGGGGTTTTCTTTAATTCATAGTCTCTTATACCGTTTTGTGTCTTTACAAACAGATAACTTCCCTCCGGCATTGCTTCGCTTTCGTTTTTGTTTTTGTTTTTGTATACAAGCTCAACTGTATCACCAATCTTATATTTTTCCTTTCCTCCGTCAAGATGGTAACCTTCATTGGAATAATATGAGTCAATGTAGCTGCCGATATGTATATCGTACTCCATATCCCTGCCGCTACCGTCCTTGCATTTTATAACTGCAGAGTAGTAGCCGTTATTATCTATCTGCGGAGCATCAAAGGCATATACAGCCTTCCCGCTACCGTCGGTAGTCATAACAAAATCCCCTATTGTTTCCTTATGCCGTTCATACCGGTATTGAGTCCTGGTTACCTTGTTTATATAATCGTAATACTTGCCGTTTTCAACCCCCACATAAGTGGTTTTATAGAGAGTACCATTAAGCACCTTTCTACTTACCGGATCACCTAAGTAATCCAATCTGTCGGAAGCACTGCCGTCATTCAGTCTGTCAAGCACAATTTTATTTACCTGTGCTTTGATTTCACCTCTGCTGTTTTTGATTTGGGATGTCAGGTCAATATTTATATCGTTTATAAACAACCGTACGTTTTCATTTTGGCTTATTTCCCCCATTTCCGAACCGGAGGGCCAGGTGTGTATGCCTGAATAGCTTTCTCCTTGCTGGTTGCTTCCCGGATTTGCAATATAATTTACTTTGATTTCACCGAATTCATCTGTGACAGCTGTTTTTTCTGAGTTGTCACTCCCCGGGACATTTATAATGTATTTCATGTCAAGGTTCGGAATGCCGGTACCTTCAAAAAAGGAGGCCTTAATCTCGAAGTTCACCTCTTCACCAGCGAAGATAGCTTCTTTATCCTTGGTTATATCAATTTTGTAAGCGGATTTTGTAAAGTTTTGGATAGATATATACGTTCCTGCCAGAAATTTGCCGTTCTTTTTTACCACAAGCCTGTATCCTCCCGGTGAAAGATTAGGAATGCGGAAGCTGCCTTTAAAGATTCCATTTTCAGTCTTTATTTCTTCCATTACAAAAGGCTGGTCATTTGAAGGGAAATAACCCGAGATGCCTGTACCGTATTCACGGCTGTAATAGATATAGTTTTCATTCTCTATTTCTACGGTAACCGAATTGATTTCTTCAGTAAAATACCTGTTTTTGACAAGGCCCCAGAAGTTAACAGTGTCATCCGGTCTGTAAAGGTTTCTATCAAGATGGATATAGTGCCAGTAAAAGTCTGAGTTTTCTTCATAATATAGGTCATGGGAAGGAGCATAGCAGTTTAAAACTGCGTATTTATTGTCCTTTGAAGAAATTTTATAGTAATCAAGTCTGTCTGTGTATTTGCCATTATTAGGGCCGTTTCCTGAAGGGAAATCCGGCAAAAAGCTTTGGGACTCGATGTCTCGAAGTTTTTTATTCTCCTCATGGTCAAAAAACGCTATGCCGCTACTGTCTGTTTTAGAAACTTTATCTGAGCCGACTAAAGTAATTTTGGCTCCTTCAATGGGCTTCTCCGTATTCAGGTCGTTCAACCATAAAAGGGTTTTATCGGTTGCATTCATCATATACATGCCGATATCAGTCACCTGCATAAATGTCTGGAAATTGGTATCCTCCCAACTGCTGTCTATCAGATAGAAGCCCTGCATAAGGGTGTCGGGCAATACTATATAATGCTCCTGTTGGTATTGGGGATTAATGCTTTGTTCAAATTCCATAACCTTATCAAGACCGTCAGTCTCAGCCAAGTGCTCATTTAAACTTCTGTAAGCCCATACAGGCATGGAAGACAGCTTTTGAAGAGCCTCGACAAATGAGTCAATATCCCTGTATGCATACACGCGTGTATTGACAACCACCGGATCTTTGATATTTTTCGGATTAAAATACGCATTAACTGGTATGTGTACATTTTCACCGGGTTTATACTCATTGAGGAACTGGCTGTACGAAATTTCGCCCTTAGTATGGTTATTGTAGTTTTCACTGCCGGTTGTTTCAAATTGAAAAGAGTAGTCGTCAGGAAGTACAGAGTCTGTTCCTTTAAGTTTAAGACCCTTTTTAACAGTCACAGTATAAATGGTACTTTCTGCCAACCCTTCAGGCACAAAAACGGCAGCCTTCTTATGCCTTTCAAAGGTTCCGGCCACAGGCGGTGCTATTTCAAAATAGTTATTAATGTCCTCATAGTCGTCATGTGTAAAATATATTTCTATTCCAGAATCTAGTGGTACTTCATTTGTTCTGTTTCCAGGGAAAACTCCTGCTATTTTAAAAGCAAAATTGGTCTGGAAGGTCCACGTAATGTCCATGCCATCGTCCTTCTTTATCCTGAAGGTGTAAAGACTATTTTGCATAAGGAGTTTTGCAGGTTTTACAATTACTGTGCCGGAATCCTGAGCTGT
>CAYPCH010000102.1:0-12037 GCA_964409165.1 uncultured Oscillospiraceae bacterium
TTAATTATACGTGAAGTCATATTAAAATATAACTTCACGTATAATATTGCTTTGATGTTCGTTCAAAACCCTGTTATTAATCTTCTTCCCAGTCAATAGTATCCGGAAGTTTGCCTGTTCTAAAAAACTTTTTCACTGCAAGAATCATAGCCCCAAAAATAATACAATTTCTCATTGAAACTTCGAATAAATAATCATTCATATAGTACTCCATAACATCTTCGCTATCTTGGTATTCTCCTACAGACGAATAATATGGAGGTTCATCATCAGCATTGTGATAATTTAAAAATACATATTTATCAGATATGCCAATGTGCATAAATTCCCCCGTGGGACTTACTAGTATTATAATTTTATTTTGTTCTCCAAGGTTTTTTTGTATTTCTATTAAGTATCTTTCTAATTCTTCCTCTGAATTTATATCAGCAATTTTTTGTTCTCCATCTTCAAGTTTCCACTTCATAAAATCACTCCTTTAATCCGGCAATCCAATAAACGTTTGTTTATACCCATTTGAGCCAATGACAGTCAATTTTGCTCCCTCTGGAAGCATATTTTGTAATACGTTTCGGCAACCTTTAGCTTTTCCATTTACAATATAATTACATGGTGGATTATTAATATACAATGTAGCCTCCGCAATATTGTTCATTCTCATAAGAGCTGAGGTATGTGCTTCAACATGAGTTTTTGTAACTATATCCATACCAGGTATTTTTACACCTTTATAATTTTTTGACGGACCATTAACTCCACTTACTAAACTAACATCCTCCATGCCTGTTACTACAAATATTCCAGCTGTTTTTCCCCCTTCAAAAGATGGTAACTCTGAAAGCTTACTGGACGTAGTAACCTTTTTATCTTTCATTTCAACTTTTGGGATTCTTAATCTTTCTCGATCCACTAAGCTACACCTTTCCTAAAACTTGATAATTAGATAGGTATTTACTTTTTTATACTATCATATCAAATTCTGTTTTTCAATCGTAAAATCTAAAAATAACCTGCACAAGCTATACTTTTTCAAGGTTTTAGTATTCATATCAAAAAATTTGAGCAAAAAGACTGGTTGACTTTATGTGTTCAACTCTTCCCACTCCTGCTTGGTTATCAGAATCTGCCGTGGTTTGCTACTCCCATCCGGTGCGCTAACCACTCCCCAGGACTCCATTTGGTCTAAAATTCTGGCAGCACGGGAATACCCTACTCTTAATTTTCGCTGTATCAATGATGCTGAAGCCTGTCCTAATTCCAGAACCATTTCAATAGCTTGCGAAAGCAGTTCGTCATCTTCATCTGCATCGGGCTTTTGTGGTTCAGCCGTCTGGCTGTCTATTTTATGCAGTATCTCTTCATCATACTCCGCACTCTGCAACGACTTGATGTGTGTTACAATATCATCCACTTCCTTATCGGAAATAAAGCTTCCCTGTACCCTTAAGGGTTTTGGTCGGCCTAACGGATAAAACAGCATATCCCCCCTGCCAAGAAGTTTTTCCGCTCCAGCCATATCCAGTATGGTTCTTGAGTCAATCTGCGAAGAAACAGCAAATGAAATCCTCGAAGGTATATTTGCTTTTATCACACCGGTGATTACATTAACAGAAGGTCTCTGTGTCGCAATGACCAAATGCATACCTGCAGCCCTTGCCATTTGTGCCAACCGACAAATGGAATCCTCCACCTCATTAGGAGCTACCATCATCAAATCTGCAAGCTCATCAATAATTATAACTATATGGGGTAACGGTTCTCCTTCGCCCTTTCTTCTTATCACTGCATTATATCCGCTTAAATCCCTGACATTGTTTTCTGCAAAAAGACGATAACGATTTGTCATTTCAATTACTGCCCATGTTAGAGCACCAGATGCCTTTTTCGGGTCAGTAACAACAGGAATCAAAAGATGGGGAATGCCATTATAAATGCCAAGTTCAACCACTTTCGGATCTACCATAAGAAGACGCACTTCCTTTGGTGACGCTTTATATAAAATACTGACAATAAGCGTATTTATACATACGCTTTTCCCGGAGCCGGTAGCACCTGCGATTAGGAGGTGTGGCATCTTTGAAATGTCAGCCACCACAACATTTCCTGCAATATCCTTTCCCACAGCAAAGGCCAATTTAGAAGGATAAGTCTTAAACGTCGGCGACTCAATAACATCCCGAAGTAAAACAGGCACATTTTTCTTATTGGGTATTTCAATTCCGACTGCTGCTTTTCCGGGAATAGGTGCTTCTATCCTTACACCTGTAGCCGCAAGATTCAGCGCAATATCATCTGCCAAATTTATGATTTTGCTGACCTTAACCCCTGGATTGGGCTGAAGCTCATAGCGGGTAACTGTAGGACCCTTGCTCACATTTATAACTTTGGCACCGACACCAAAACTTGCCAATGTATCTATCAGTTTGGATGATGTATATTCGATATACGCCTCTGTTTCTTCGTTATAATCCAGTATTTCATTTTTTCTGAGCAAATCAACCGGGGGTTCGTATTTGGTCATATCCAATAGCTTTTTTTCTTCAAATTTCTTTTTGCTATCCCCATTATGTATTTGGTCAGGGGATTCTATCCTCTTTTCCTGATTTGCCAAACCAGGTAACGGTTTTATTGGTCGATTCAATTCTTCTTTTGCAAAATCGGTATCTTCATCCTCAACATTACATATATCAAGGTTATCTTCATTTTCAAGTTCTTCCTTCAATGTCTCCATCGGCTTATTACAATTCATATGCGAATCCTGCATAATTTTTTCTATGCCTTCTTCCAGAGACTCGCCTATGTTTTTTTTCATAGTCTCGTCGACAGTTTCTTCCATAGTTTCTTCCACAGCCTCTTCCATAGACTTATTGATAGTATTTTCTGTGGCTCTACCTATGGCTTTATCTTCAGGTATTTCCTTAGTTTCCACCAGTTCAGCTTTTGCATGTTCAGAATCCGGCATATTAGCCTCTGAAAGTTCAATTTTCTTCTCTTTCTCGGTCTCTGCCTTTTGTTCTTCTTTTGGTCGGATAGGTTCAAAAGGAGAACGGTATGGTACAAATTTCCTATCCCCAGCCAAACCACTCTTATTTGAGTCATTTGCAAAACTATGCCCAGAATTAAAAGAGTTTGAGTTTTTTGTGTTTTTATCGTGTTGGTTGTTTGAGGAAGTTGTAGATTTCTGCTTCCTGCTACCGTCTGAAATCTCCCAGTTGAAATTCTTTGCCTCCATTTTTATTAGTCCATCTAACTCCCCTGATTCAACATACCTTCGGCTATTTTTCACATCTTTATGTGTTTGCTTTAAATGCTTGCTTTTCTTCTTAAGTTTTCGACTTGGATTGTTCATAAGAAAATAACATATTGAAAAATATGCTATTATTTCTAAAGAGGCAAAAATAGCAAATTTTACCCACGAACCCCAAGTAAGATACAGCAAAAGCGATATAACAACACCTTGAAAAATAAAGAAATTACGATTTATCCTGATGCTGTTCTTTTTTCCCTTTGAACGCTTTTCCATTAATATATGCATACCCTTCTTCATTAGAATTACTATTCAATTTATTAATATATCATATTTTCGACAATTTTTGTACTTAACTTAACTTTGGTACTTTGGTATAACTTGGCGCCATATATAGCTAAGTCAAAGGTCACCGACAGAAACATCTTACTTTGCCAAATCAATTGCTTTTATCATTCCGTCAATTACTTCATCAATTGCAGCATCAATGGTATATTCTGAACTCTGATCTTTAGCTCTGAGAAGCTGTTGTTTTGAAACATCATACTGCCCCATCTCAAAATAAATAGCACCCAATAAGTAATATCCCAGTTTAGGTTCAATTTCACGAAGCTCTTGCGCATGCTCTAATGCTTCACCCATCTTGTTAATATTAACTTCTGCGTGTATCAACCTCCAATACACATTTACTGCAATATTTTTGTCCGGCTTTTGAAACAATATTTTCTCTGCGGTTTCTTCAACTTTAGCCCAGTCAGACGCCTTTGCATATTGCTCTAAAACCCTTTCAGTTCTCAAAATATTGGAATGTCTGTTATTGAAGCCATAAAAAATCCCTCCAAATGCCAAAGCAACAGTAAGAACAATGTATAAAGCTCTGTTTAAATACCAGCGCGGCGACGTATTCATTGTTGCTTTTACAGCTCCTGCAGCTAAAAAGCCCCCGATGAGACCTCCTATATGCCCAAAATTATCTATACCTGAATTTGAAAATCCATATACCAGATTAATTACCAAAACAGACAATATGCTCGTTCCAAAATATTTTCTAAATACTTTGGGTTTTTCAAGACCAAAATAAAGAATTGACCCCAGCAGGCCAAATATTGCTCCGGATGCTCCGGCTGAACTGGTCTGTGAAAACATAAAGCTCATGATACTTCCAAAAATACCGGCTATAAAGTAAATTGCTATAAACTTAACATGCCCATATATTCTTTCAACAGTAACACCGACAACATAAAGAGAATAGCTGTTCAGAGCAAGGTGCATAATACCGAAGTGAAAGAAAACAGGAGTTACGAATCTCCAGTACTCTCCGGTTAAAATATTATAGTTAATTTTTGCTCCAAGTCTAATCTGCAATTCATCTACATTAATACCTGTTTTTAGTGAATAGATATTGGCTGCTATCCAGACTAAAATGTTAATCGCTATAATACCGAATGTAATATTAGGCTTCTTTGCTTTAAACTCAATCTTGTATTCCTCTTGCCTTATTCGTATAGTTTCTTTAATCTCTTCGTAGGATACATTATTGTATATACCCGACTGAAACATAGTTTCAATGGTTTTGTCCAGCCCGAGAATTTCAGATGGTGATTTTAAATATTTTTTCAATTCTTTTTTATCAATATTTACACTCATACATTCTAAAAGCCGTCGGTCGGACACTTCATTTATCTGATTTGAATCAATTAAATCCGTCTTGGTTGGATCGGGTTCTGCAGAAAAAACATAAATCTGTGCAATATAGTTAATTTCAAAAGAATCTGGATTCTCCAATTTGCCTTTTGTCTCCTGAAAATGCCTCTCAATTGCCTCAGCAGTCAAAACATCTCCATCTATCAATTCGAGAAGTGCAAAACCTCCTGCCCTCTTTTTTACAAGAATTTTTATTTCATTCCCATAATGTATTTCACCATTTTCATCAGTTATAGGAGAATAATCAACATCAACTAATAAATTCTTATATAATGTTTCAATAAACGCTTTGTTCATGATAAAGCCTCCTGAATCTGCCTTTTTATCCATAAAACAAAAGTGCCATATTGAGCGTAATAAAGATTTACACAGCACTTTAACTTCCTTATATAATATCACGAAAATAATACTTTTCAAAATTATTCAATGTGCAATCATTTTTGTTTCCTCATAAAAACGCATAAATACAGTTGTTATCAAATAACATCGAGCACCCATCAAGGGCAATCAATTTTGCCTCTTTCATTTCACTCCAAGAGACCTAAATAAAAAACTTCGGACATCGAGTCCCTTGTTTTTTACCGGATTTCCTTTCAGGAAATGGCTCTAAAAAAACTGATACCGCAGAAAGATATATTGTATCAATCTGCGGTATCAGTCTTGGTCGGGGTGAGAGGACTTGAACCCCCGGCCCCATGGTCCCAAACCACGTGCGCTACCAACTGCGCTACACCCCGATTTCTTTTAAGCGACAAAAAATATTTTACTACATCGGTAATGCTAATTCAATTCTACTTATGTTCAAATTTGCAATTTGCATTATCTCTTCTCTTGTTTTCTCAATTTAACTCTACATTTCGCACCCTGCCACCATAATGCCAGTCCAGTTATTGTAACAGAATGTTAACTTGATAGAACAAATTATATATTTTATAATTAACCTGTATAGCTGTATTTGTTTATGTAAACCAATTGCAATCTGGGAAAATGAGGTGTTAGTAATAAAAAGATTATTGGGACAAATCAGAAATGCCATACAGGATTATAACATGATACAGGACGGTGACAGGATAGCTGTCGGCGTATCAGGAGGCAAAGACAGCCTTGCACTCCTTACTGCATTAAAACAGATTCAGAATTTCCTTCCAAGGAAATTTGAGCTTGAAGCAGTTACTCTGACTATGGGAATAGGCGAATTTGACCTGACGCCAGTTAAAGAGCACTGCCGTAAAATTGGTGTTAACTACACCATAGAAGAAACAGTTATAGGCAATATTATTTTTGAGGCAAGAGAGGAAAAGAATCCATGCTCCCTTTGTGCCAACCTTAGACGTGGTGCTCTTAACAATGTGGCAAAAAGCCTCGGCTGTAACAAGGTTGCCCTCGCTCACCACAGGGATGATATGATTGAAACGTTCCTGCTGAGCACATTTTATGAAGGAAGGTTGCATACTTTCTCTCCGGTAACATACCTAAAGCGAAAAGACCTTTATCTTATAAGGCCGCTTATATACATCGAAGAGAAAATGATAAAACAATTTATAAAAAAAAATAATATAACAACCATATCCAGCCCCTGCCACATAAACGGCAAAACCAAGAGGCAATATATAAAGGAATTGCTGAAAGATTTGCACAAGGAAAACAGGGATATTAAAAACAACATTTTCGGTTCCGTAAAGCGCTCCGGAATTGACGACTGGTAATTTTCCCAGCCGGAATAAAAACGAAATTTGTTACAAATTACATCAACTAAGGAATGTCTGAAATATTACTTCCACTTTTCACGGGGCCTACTTAGCATCAAATAAGGCTTGTAGTGAAATAGTAGTGGAAGTTATATCTTCAGCGTCCCTAATCTCCAAGGAGGAAGGATTATGAAATACATAAGAAAAAGATTGGTATCGGTATTAGTGATAATAGCTATTCTCTTATCTCTAACTGGTATTGGTGTTGCAAATGCTACCATTTATGAAACAGTTACAATGGAAACAATAACATCTGGTGTCAATCTGCAGAAAATGGTTAAATTCACAAATGACGGCTGGCTTAGGATCAATGTGTTACGAGTGGACCTTGACAACCCCAATGTGGAAGTAGACACAATATCAAACAAGGACTCCATCACAAAGCTTAGCAATGTAAAAACTCTGGCCGAATCAAACGGTGCAATAGCGGCTGTAAATGCAGGTTTTTTTAATTGGATGAAAGAATCCGGAAGGGGTTACCCGGACGGACCTATCATTGAATCCAGCGAGATTGTCTCAGCCTCCACAGAATTTAACAGGTATCAGAACTCCATGGCTACATTTTCAATAGACAACCTGAATAATTTATTATATGAGTATTGGAAAACCAATATGGAAATAATTGCACCCAACGCTTCCCCCGCAACCGTCACCCAATACAACAAACCCAGTACACAGAATTATAACGATATAACAATATTCAGCAGAAAATGGGGTGAGAAATCTCTGGGAGTTTCTCCTGAATATCCTGATATTCTTGAAATGGTGGTCGACGACGGAAGGGTTAAAGAAATACGTAAGGATCTTCCCGCAGTCAATATACCCGAGAATGGATATGTAATAATTACAAGAGGCTCCAATGCCCAGTTTATAGAACAGAATTACAAGGTAGGTGACAGAGTAGGCTTTTCAATATACACTGCACCTGACTGGCAAAAGCTCAAAATGGCTGTTAGTGGAAGTGCTGTATTGGTTCAGGACGGAAAGATTCCGCCAAAGTTCTCCTATGACATAGCTGGCAGACACCCTCGTACTGCAGTAGGAAGCACATCCAACGGAAAAGTTCTTTTACTCGTAACTGTTGACGGCCGACAGGAAGGCAGTATAGGAATGACCCAGATGGAATTTGCCAAGCTTCTGCTCAGTCTAGGTGCTTACAATGCCATAAACCTTGACGGGGGCGGTTCAACAACCATGGTCACAAGGGAAACCGGTACCACAAACGTGAAAATTGTAAACAACCCCTCCGACAGTCTTCCTAGAGCAGTGACCAACGCAATAGGTGTATTCGCCATTATGCCTCCGTCTGAGCTTGAAGGGATTGTTATTGAAACAACTGATGAAAATGTTTTTGCCAATTCATCCATTGACTTCACTGTAAAAGGATATGACACATATTTTAATCCTGTAGAATTGGATAAAGAAAAAATAGAATGGAGTGTTTCAGGCATTGAGGGAACCTTTAATGATAATGTTTTATTTGTCAAATCGAAAGGAACAGGGAAAATTACTGCAAAGATAGGAGACATATCCGCCTCCATACAGATAAAATCCTTGGATTCTCCCGGCCGCCTTATTTTAAATAGAGATAGTCTTAAAATTCCGACAACCAAATCCCACACCTTTACAGTAAAAGGAGTGGATAAAAACGGGGTTACCGCAAACATTAATCCCATTGACCTAAAATGGAATGTGGTTGGTGACATAGGTAAGTTTGATAAAAATGTCTTTACAGCAACAAGAAACGGTACCGGTTACATTTCTGCCTCTTTAGGAGATACCCATGCTTACTGCGCTGTATCTGTCGCCGTTGAACACCTTGAAGTCAAAGATACTTTTGACACTCTGAACGGAACATTTCTTTCTGCACCAAGCGGAACACCGGGAAGCTACGAGCTCTCGGATGAAAGAAAAATGACCGGCAATTATTCCGGTAAACTGACTTATGATTTTTCATCAAACCTTGAAAGTACACGAGCCGCCTACTTGGTTTTTTCAAATGACGGGATACCTATAGAAAAGGATACCACTAAAATAGGTCTCTGGGTATATAATACGCACGAAAACACAAACTGGGTTCGTGCAGAAGTGCTTGACGAAAGCGGCAAGAAATATTTGCTGGATTTTATTAACGGTATGAACTGGACAGGATGGAAGTACTTAGAGTGCGATCTTGGTAGCGTAAAATCACCTTCAAAGCTTACGCGTGTTTATATAGCCCAGATAAATCCAGTTCCCGACTCAGGATATCTTTACTTTGAGCAGTTAAGCTTCAAAAAATCCACCTTCCCGGAATTTGAATTGGACAAAATACCCCAGAACACAGTACCTGTGGATAAAGCCAATATGCGAACGGATTTTACGAGGGACACAAACTCCTTCAGGTTTTCTGTATTTGCCGGAAAGGGCAGTCCTGATAATTTGTTGGAAAAACTGCTTCTTACGAAGCTGTCAGAAAAAATAAATGACGATGTGGAAACATGCGCGCTAATAGGAAGCGGAAAAATTGATACAAGTTTATATGCTCCAAGAATGATTAGTGTTGATAAGAGTTTTTCATCTGTTGATATTGACAACAGCAGGCTTATTGTGATGGACACCTCCAACAAGGGTATCAGATCCAGTGCTTTTGGTCAGTGGCAATGGTTTTTAAATGAACTGAAATCAACAAGCACTCAAAACGTGTTTATATTAATGAAAGATCCCTTAAGCAGTTTTACAGATAAGGAAGAAGCAGCTTTATTCAAGAATATAATTACCGAATATAGAGAATCTTCAGGCAAAAATATCTGGGTGCTCTATAAAGGAAGCTCTGATGAAAGTTATCTGGAAAACGGTATAAAGTACTTCAGTATTAAAGGTCTTGATTCCGAAAGCCTGAATCCGGATAAGGCAGAAGAAGTAAAATACCTTGAAGTAACAGTTAAAGACGACAACATAACATATCAATTCATACCCCTTATTGATTAAATCCAAGAGGTCTAACAAAATTAGTAAGACCTGATATAATGCACAAAATCATTTGTATCAGGTCTTTTCTTTTATAACTCAACTTTCCCACAGTATTTATGGGCTCTTTGCCCTTAACTTGTGAACAACCAGAGCCTCAAAATACTATAAGTGGGAAAGTTGAGTTTTTAACTAATTTTTCAAAGCCAAAACCGTACCGACTTCATTCCTCAAATACCATTAATTATAGATTTCAAATATGCTGTAAATTCGTCCTTCAGGTCTTCCCTATTTAATGCAAACTCAACTGTTGCCTGTAAAAAACCTATTTTATTTCCTACATCATATCGCTTTCCAATAAAATCATATGCATACATAGCTTCCTGCTCTATAAGGCTTTTCAATGCATCTGTAAGCTGAATTTCCCCACCTTTGCCCGGCTTGACATTTTCAAGGTGCTCAAATATCTGCGGCGTAATTATATACCTTCCAAGTATGGCAATATTAGAAGGTGCATTATCCATGTCAGGCTTTTCAACTAAATCCTTTACTTTATATACCCTGTTATCCACTGGCTTGCAACTTACAATGCCATACTTTGACACATCTTCCTCCGAAACCTGTTGAACCCCCAGAATAGTTGTCTTATATTCATTGTATACTTCAATCATCTGCTTAAGGCAGGGAACTTCCGAATCAACAATATCATCACCAAGCAAAACAGCAAAAGGCTCATTGCCAACAAATGATTTTGCACAGTGTATAGCGTGACCAAGCCCTTTAGCCTCTTTCTGCCTGATATAATGTATATCTGCGAGGTTCGATATATCCTGCACAGTCTTTAGAAGGTCATTTTTGCCTTTATCCTCCAGTTCATGTTCAAGTTCATAAGACTTGTCAAAATGGTCTTCTATAGCCCTCTTGCTTCTCCCGGATATTATGATGATATCTTCAATCCCCGATGATATAGCTTCCTCTACAATATACTGTATTGTAGGTTTGTCAACTATAGGAAGCATTTCTTTGGGTTGTGCTTTTGTTGCAGGTAAAAACCTTGTGCCCAGACCTGCTGCAGGTATGATCGCCTTACGTACTTTCAAACCAAATACACCTCATTTCATTAACAATGTAGAATCATTTCGTGATATATTTAAACATTTTTACTTCCGAATCCTATTTTATCAGATAAATGTCCTCTTTCCAACAAATATTACAGTCAAATAGTAATATTTCTCCATCCAAACTGGCTTCTGGACATCAATGTTGTGTTATTATGAGCAGTGCTTTAAGTGTTAAGAGTATAATATATGGGAAATACTTTAAATACAATTATGTATGAGGAACGATGTGAAATCTTTATCGCATTCAATATATATTTTACAATAAGCATTTTACATTGATTTTGGGTTTTTGATATTGCATAATATACACATTGCTTCACATATTTCTTAAAGAGAGGACTAATAATAATGAACAAGAGAATGTCAGGTTTTATAACCATCTTGAAGGATATATACTTCAGATTTAAAGATGACGATGTGCCTGCACTTTCTGCACAATTGACATATTATTTCATTCTTTCGTTTTTTCCATTCCTTATATTCCTGATAACCCTTGTCAGCTATACGCCCATAACCAACGATCAGGTCTTGGAGAACTTTTCAAAAGTACTCCCTCTGTTATCTCATCAATTTATTTCAAATGTTTTGGATCAAATTGTTGCATCAGATAGGAAAACTTTTTTGTCTCTCGGTATGTTTGCCACAATATGGGCGGCTTCTAACGGAATGAATGCTGTAATAAGGGGACTCAATAAAGCCTATGACCGACATGAAACAAGAGCTTTCTGGAAAGTGCGGCTAATATCTGTTATTGCCACTATAGCATTGGCGTTTACCATTTTATTTTCTTTTATTCTTTTGATACTGGGGAAAGTTTTAGGGGAGCAGATGTTTCATTTAATAGGTTTCCGTCAGCACTTCATTACTGTCTGGACCATAATGAGACATCTTATACCTCTCTTATGTATGATACTTGCCTTTTCACTCCTTTATATGCTTATCCCTAACAGGCGTATGCGTTTTAAAGAAGTAATACCCGGGTCTGTTTTTACTACATCAGGATGGTTTATGGTTTCAATCCTGTTCTCCATTTACATAAATAATTTCAGTGACTATTCTGTTACATATGGAAGCATTGGAGGAATTATTATACTTTTAATATGGCTGTACTGGATCAATATAATTATACTTCTTGGAGGAGAGTTAAACGCTTCACTGGTTTTTTTACGGGCAAAAGGTAAACAAAAATAAGTACCCATCGAGGGTACTCATTTTTGCCTCTTTCATTTCACTCCAAGAGGCCTAAACAAAAATAAGTACCCATCGAG
>CAYPCH010000102.1:12137-13493 GCA_964409165.1 uncultured Oscillospiraceae bacterium
TTTGCCTCTTTCATTTCACTCCAAGAGGCCTAAACAAAAATAAGTACCCATCGAGGGTACTCATTTTTGCCTCTTTCATTTCACTCCAAGAGGCCTAAACAAAAATAAGTACCCATCGAGAGGGCACTCATTTTTGCCTCTTTCACTACGTTAATTATAGTTCTCCCTAGTCTGAAGTATACGGAAGTAATGCAACATGTCTGGCTCTCTTGACCGCATTGGTCATTTGACGCTGGTGCTTTGCACAGTTTCCTGATATCCTTCTTGGAAGGATTTTACCTCTTTCGGAGATGTATTTCTTTAATTTGGCTATATCCTTATAATCTATATCAACTACTTTATCTACACAAAAAGAACAAATCTTCTTTTTTGCTCTTCTCATCTTCATTGGTCCTTTGGAATCGCCTTTATCAAAATCTCTGCTTCTGTCTCTTTTACCGCCTGACATAATCAAAACGCCTCCCTTCTTACTATTTTACAAAAAAACGCTTTTCATTTTATGATCTAATACAAACTAAACTAAAATGGAAGCTCGTCATCCTCTTCAATAGGATAGAATCCATCCGATGGCTGTGCTCCTCCAACATCAGAAGGTCTTGTTGCACCGCCTTCGCTTTTCTTGCTTTCGGCAAAATGTGCTTCCTCAGCTATAACTTCAGTCACATAGTGCCTTTTCCCTTCGTTGTCGTCCCATGTTCTGGTCTGTATTCTGCCTACAACAGCTACCTTAAGCCCTTTTGTAAAGTACTTGGCGCAAAACTCCGCTGTCTTGTTCCACACTACAATCGGTATAAAGTCTGCCTGACGTTCTTCCCCTTGCCTGGAAAAACTTCTGTCCACAGCTAGTGTAAAGCTGCACACAGGCGTATTATTTACATTAGTGTACCTTAATTCGGGGTCTTTCGTAAGTCTACCCATTAAAATAACCTTATTCATAATGCCACCTTATTCATCTTTCTTTATAATTATATCTTTTAGAATACCCTCTGTGATTTTATAGACTCTCTCAAGCTCACGCGGAAAATCAGGTTCTGCGCTGAAATTAACCAAAACATAATATCCTTCATTAAAATCGTTGATAGGGTACGCCAATCTTCTTCTACCCCACTCATCAATACTTTCCAATTGAGCAGAAGTTTCTATAAGACTTTTAAATTTCTCAACAAGAGATTTCGTGTCCTCTTCACTGAATTCAGGACTAATAATAAAGATAGTTTCATACTTTTTTAACATTCGACTTCACCTCCTCCCGGACTAACGGCTCTGTTGCACTAGAACAGAGCAAGGATTACAATCAATAATATTATCATATTGTCCATTCTAATACAACTCTTTTTTTAAATTTTTATTACTTTT
>CAYPCH010000103.1:0-13356 GCA_964409165.1 uncultured Oscillospiraceae bacterium
GATTTCCTTTCAGGAAATGGCCCTAATAAAAAACTTAGGCACATCAAGTCCCTAAGTTTTTTATAGGTAAATATATTCTTTTAAGTCCTTCTAGGTTCAACAATCAACTTTATTGCGGTCTTCTCCTGACCGTCAATCTCAACATCAGTAAAAGCCGGTATACAAATAAGTTCTATACCCGATGGGGCAACAAAACCTCTAGCTATAGCTATTGCCTTAACAGCTTGGTTTAATGCTCCAGCACCAATAGCTTGAATTTCTACAGTTCCTTTTTCCCGCACAAAGCCTGCTAATGCTCCTGCAATAGAGTTTGGATTGGATTTTGCTGAAACTTTTAATACGCTCATAGATTCTATTACCCCCTTTTCTATACATAAACAAAGCCTTTCTTTCAAAAATCCTTGCTCTTTTAGTAACATACAGCCAGAAACAAGTACTCTGCAATAGTACTGATTCAATAAAGCCTTTCACTACCAATGAAGTCCGGTTTAATTAAAGCATAATTAGTTTGGAATTTTGAAATTCTCATTCACAGACTTTATCTATCTTACTTATTATAATTCTACAAAAAAACAAAAAACCCTCTTTTTTATAACAGCATATTTACTGTTTATTTATAAAATAATTTTACACGCTTGAAATTAAAGTAAGTTTTATCCATTGTCAAGCAAATGAGATATCCTTTTAATTTCCAAAGTCCTTCCCGTCTTTTCATCAATCTCAAGATAAACTGCATTGAACTGAACAGGTCCTTGTGCCAATTCAAATTTTAAAGGCATATGTGTTATAAATTTCTTTATAACAATTTCTCTTTTTACGCCTATTATTCCATCATACGGACCAGTCATGCCAACATCTGAAATATAAGCCGTCCCACAAGGAAGTATCCTTTCATCCGCTGTCTGAACATGCGTATGCGTTCCTAGCACACAGCTCACCCTTCCGTCCAAGTGCCATGCCAATGCATTTTTTTCAGATGTTGCCTCAGCATGCATATCTACTACAACTACCTTGACAAAGCTCTTAAGATATTCTATTTCCCTTTCTGCCGCTTTAAAAGGACAATCCACACTATCCATATAAACTCTACCTAAGAGATTAAGCACACCTATTTTGTGTTTTTCTCCGCTTATTACGGCAGAACCCTTTCCTGGAAGTTCAGAAGGGTAGTTTGCTGGTCTTACGATATTATTATCAGAATCAATAAAATTGGTTACCTCTCTCTTAGACCATGTGTGATTACCAAGCGTTATTGCATCGACCCCAAATTTATAAAGTTCCTGTGCAACTACATAAGTAATACCACTGCCACCTGCTGAATTTTCTCCATTGGCGATACAGAAATCAATCTGCATCTCTTTTTTTAACTTATGTATCATTTCTTTTACTGCTTTTCTTCCGGGATTACCCACAATATCGCCAATAAATAGGATGTTCACGCATTATCCTCCATTTCACATATTCAAATAGCCCTAACAAAATTTCATACCCATCGAGGGTATAAAATTTTGCCTCTTTCATTTCACTCCAAGAGCCCTAACAAAATTTCATACCCATCGAGGGTATAAAATTTTGCCTCTTTCATTTCACTCCAAGAGCCCTAACAAAGAGCTTCGGGACATCGAGTCCCTCGCTTTTTGCCGGATTTCCTTTCAGGAAATGGCACTAACAAACACAAAAAGCGTGATAACACGCTTTTGTGGTGTACATTATTCAAATAAATTATTTAGCATACTCAATAAATCTTGTTTCTCTAATAACATTTACCTTGATCTGCCCAGGGTAGTCAAGTTCACTTTCAATCTTCTTAACAATCTCCCTTGCAACTAAAGGTATATCAACATCTGTAACATCATCAGGCTTAACCATAATACGTATTTCTCTTCCTGCCTGAATAGCAAAACATTTATCAACTCCATCAAAAGAGTTTGCAATCTCTTCAAGCTTTTCCAGTCTCTTGATATAGGATTCAAGAGTTTCTCTTCTAGCTCCCGGACGTGCCGCAGATACAGAATCCGCAGCTTGTACAAGAACAGCAACTAAAGTTGTTGCTTCAGTGTCACCATGATGAGAAGCTATCGCACTGACAATATCATTGCTCTCTTTGTACTTCTTAGCAAGGTCAGCACCAATTGTCACATGAGAACCTTCAACCTCATGATCCACAGCCTTCCCTATATCATGAAGCAAACCAGCTCTTTTAGCCAAATTTATATCTGCTCCAAGCTCTGATGCCATAAGCCCTGCTAGGTGAGATACTTCAATTGAATGGTTAAGAACATTCTGACCATAACTTGTTCTAAACCTTAACTTACCAAGAAGTTTTATAATCTCAGGATGCAAACCATGAACTCCAGTCTCAAACGTAGCATTGTCGCCTTCCTGACGTATCGTATTTTCAACTTCTTTTCTGGCTTTTTCCACCATTTCCTCAATTCTTGCAGGATGTATTCTTCCGTCAAGAATAAGCTTTTCTAAAGTAATCCTTGCAACCTCTCTCCTTATTGGATCAAATCCCGATAGAATAACTGCTTCGGGAGTATCATCAATAATGAGGTCTATACCCGTAAGTGTTTCAAGAGTTCTAATATTCCTTCCCTCACGTCCGATAATTCTGCCTTTCATTTCGTCATTCGGGAGTGGCACAACAGAAACCGTAACTTCTGAGACATGATCAGCCGCACACTTTTGTATTGCCAAAGCTACTATGTTCTTTGCCTTAGAGTCTGCTTCCTCTTTAGTCTTAGCTTCGATGTCCTTAATGAGAATCGCCATCTCATGCCTTACTTCGTTCTCCACATTCCTTAAGAGAATCTCCTTGGCATCTTCGATAGACAATCCTGATATCCTCTCGAGTTCTTCCATTTGCTGCATTTGAAGTTCTTGGGTCTTGTCCTGCAGGAGCTGTATTTCCTTTGTTTTCTTGTTCAGAATTTCATCCTTCTGCTCTATTGCTTCAACTTTTTTGTCGAGGGTCTCTTCCTTTTGAACAAGCCTTCTTTCTTGCCTTTGAATCTCATTTCTTCTATCTTTTATTTCTCTTTCAAGCTCAACTCTGCTCCTGTGGATTTCTTCCTTTGCCTCAAGAAGCACTTCCCTTTTTTTACTTTCAGCGATCTTCTCTGCTTCACTGATAATTTTCTTTGCTTCCTGTTCGGCACTTCCAATTTCCTGTTCAGCTTTCTTCTTTCTAAATTCAATTCCTTTACGGAAACTTATTCCTGAAGCAATAATTGAAGCAATTACTGCAATTACAACACCTATTATTAGTCCTATTATTATACCCGTTACTATAGCACACACCTCCTCATATTCAGTTTTCAATGGTCAAAAAACTATCATCATAGATTATAGGTATTTAAAGTACTTTCTCATTTTAATCTTTTTTAAATTTTATGTCAAGAATAAAATCTCTTACCTCTCCGGGGTTTTTCGCCATTGCGTAAATCAATTAACGCCTTCAGCTGTAATCTTGCTGATTCCGTCAAACAACTCCACTCGATACCATTTATCAGCTATCTCACTTAAGTGTCTATTATGCGTGACCATTATGACCTGTCTTTCAAACATGGATGTCACCTGTTTTAAAAATTCTGCTACCTGAGTAATGTAATCATCACTTACATGTTTTGCAGGTTCATCCAGAATAACAGGGCCTTTTATGTCCAAGCTGTTGCATTCTAGCATTGCTATCCTGATAGCCAGAGAAATAACATCAATAACGCCTCCACCCCTGGATTCCTGGGGTCTTGTCTTTATCACATTATCTCCAAAGTTGCTTAATACATAAAATTCTGCTTCTGCCCTGCCTCTCACCTCGTTAATCTCAATTCTAAATTCCAGATTCGTATCAAATATGTACTGCAGGCAATTTGTTACAAGCAATTCAATCTGAGCCCGGGACTGTTTCCTTGCATATTCTGAAACTTTTTGAAGAAGCATTCGCACCTTCTCAAGAATATCAATATTGTCAATTGCCTTCTGTAAAAGCTCCTCAAGCCTCTTACCTTCCTCGGCAAGTTGCTCTCTCTTCCCCTTGCGATTATGATAATAGACCTTGGCTTCTTCATGACTTCTTTTTATTCTATTGAGATCAGCCTTAAGGCGTTTATAATCGCTTACCTCCAATATCAAACCCTTCCTTCTTGTTTCTTAAGCACAGCTGCCTTAACAGTGTTTTTCATAAGCATTGCTATTGTCATTGGTCCTACTCCCCCCGGTACAGGGGTTATAGCAGATGCAACCCTACTTGCTGTTTCAAACTCCACATCTCCTACAAGTTGCCTATTTTCCAGCCTGTTAACTCCTACATCAATCACCACAGCACCCGGTTTTATACTGCTCCCTTTTATAAACTCGGGTTTTCCCACTGCTGCTATAAGAATATCGGCTCTTTTAATTATTTCCTCAAGACTTTTAGTTTTTGAATGACAAATTGTCACTGTTCCGTTCTCAGAAAGCAACAGCATCGACATAGGCTTTCCCACTATATTGCTTCTCCCTACAACTACACATTCCTTACCGGTGATTTCTATACCGCTTTCTTTAATAAGTTCCATTATTCCGGCTGGAGTACAGGGCAAAAACTGCGCAGTACCTGTCATCAGCCTTCCGACGTTTACAGGATGAAAACCATCTACATCCTTGCATACATCAATTGCAAATATTACTTTATCTTCGTTAATATGTTTCGGCAACGGAAGCTGAACCAGTATTCCACTAACTCTATCGTCAGCGTTAAGCTTATTAATAAGCCCTATCAATTCATCTTCTCCAGTATTTTCATCCAATGCATATTCGAAGGACTCTATACCTACTTGCTCGCAAGCCTTTTTCTTTGAATTGACATACACCCTTGATGCAGGGTCATTCCCAACAATGATAACTGCAAGCCCGGGTTCTATATTCTTTTTTTTAAGCTCATCTACTTCTGTTTTAAGCCCCTCCTTAATCTTTATTGCCAATTCCTTTCCGCTTAATACCCTTGCACACATATATATCTACCTTTCTAGTGCTATCTAACATTACAATTTTTTATTTTCACCATTCCAAAATGAAATACCCCCAATACGTATAAAATTTCATTGTAATGCTAAAATCTCACTCTCTGTATTTGTACCCCGCTTCAAAAAGCAAATACCGTTACGGAGCATATTTATCAACGTCTTACATTTTAAATTAATATCATTTCTTTGTCAATTTTTTGACCTTCCTTTTTTCTGTAATTCTTCCCTTCTTTTTGCCACCTGTTTTCCTCCCAGACTTATTACTATCATTGAACTTAGATCTCTCACCTGATTTGTGTTTTTCTCCAAACGGCATCTCACGTTTCGGCCTTATAAGGCATTTTCTACTAAAACCTATTAAATCCCCTCTGTGTGACAGCTTTAGCGCTTCGTACACAAGGTTGTAGTTTTCTTTCCTCCTGAACTGCAGAAGAGCCCTTTGCATTGCTTTTTCTTTAGGTGCTTTTGGTACATATACCTTTTTCATTGTCCTTGGATCAAGACCCGTGTAAAACATGCATGTAGAAAGCGTCCCAGGAGTCGGATAAAAATCCTGAACCTGCTGAGGCGTATAATTCATATCCCGAAGGTACTCTGCAAGTTCAATTGCTGCATTAAGATCGCTTCCCGGGTGGCTTGAAATAAGATAGGGAACCAGATACTGTTCCTTACCAATCTTTTTGTTTATATCATAAAACTTTTTAACAAAACGGTCATACACATGCCTCTGAGGTTTTCCCATTTTCTCCAGAACCCGATCCACAACATGTTCAGGTGCAACCTTGAGCTGACCGCTGACATGGTGCTTGCAGAGCTCCACAAAAAAGTCATAGTTTTTATCAAGCATCAGATAGTCATATCTTATTCCGGAACGGATAAAAACCTTCTTTACTTCTGGTATTTCACGCAACTTTCTTAGAAGAGACAAATATTCTCTGTGATCAATAATGAGATTTTTACAAGGTTCAGGATAAAGGCACTGTCTATCCTTACAAACGCCTTTTTTTTCCTGTTTTTTGCACGCCATGCTTCTGAAGTTTGCAGTAGGTCCTCCTACATCATGTATGTATCCCTTGAATCCGGGAGCCCATGTAATTTTTTTAGCCTCATTTATAATGGATGCCTGGCTTCTTCTCTGTATAATCCTGCCCTGGTGGAAATTAAGGGCACAAAAAGAACACCCTCCATAACAGCCTCTATGGCTTGTAATACTGAACTCTACTTCGTTTATTGCAGGTATACCCCCTTCATCTTCGTAAGAAGGATGATAGGTTCTTTCATAAGGCAGAGAGTATACCCTGTCCATTTCTTTTTCACCAAGGGGCATTGCCGGAGGATTCTGCACCAAAAACCGATCACCATGAGCCTGTATAAGAGTCCTTCCTGTAAACGCGTCCTGTTCATTGTACTGAAGCATAAAAGCTTCGGCATATTTTCTCCTGTCGCTTGATACTTCTTCATAGGACAGTATTGTTGCATATTTATCATCCTTGAATTTACCATGCCCATTATTAATGTATTCCTTTATATCTTCCGGCAAATCTGCATATCCTGAAAGATATGCAGTACCACGTATCCCCTGAATACGACTTGCCGATATGCCTTCCCTGAGCATGGCGGCAATTTCAATTATGGGTTTCTCCCCCATTCCATATGCCAGAAGGTCTGCTTTGGAATCAACCAGAATAGAACGCCTTACCCTGTCATCCCAGTAATCATAATGAGCAAAACGCCTCAAGCTCGCCTCAATTCCTCCTATTATGACTGGAACATCCTTGAAAAGCTCTTTAGCCTTATTGGTATACACCATAACCGCCCTGTCAGGTCTTCTGTGAGCCTTGCCTCCCGGCGAATATAAATCATCGCTTCTGGTTTTTTTGCTTGCGGTATAGTGATTTACCATTGAGTCAATAACACCTGATGATATAAGCACTCCGAGCCTGGGCTTTCCCAAAACCAAAAAGTCTTTATTCTCTTTCCAGTCAGGTTGGGCTATAATACCTACCCTATAACCTTCACTTTCTAAAAGCCTTGTTAAAATAGCATGTCCAAAGCTGGGATGGTCTACATATGCATCTCCGCTGATATACAGAAAATCAAGCTCATCCCAGCCTCTTGCCTTCATATCCTCTTTTGTAACGGGCAAAAAACTCAATTACTATTCACCACTTTTCATATTAAGCTCATGCCACTGATACCTGGTTATAAGAACCTGACGCGGCTTACTGCCCTCAAAACCGCCTACAATTCCTCTTGCCTCCATCTGGTCAACAATCCTGGCAGCTCTGGCATAACCCACCTTAAACTTCCTTTGAATCAAAGATACTGAGGCCTGTCCTGCTTCAATTACAAGTTCGATAGCCTGCGGCAAAAGTTCATCATTATCACCTTTATCGCTTTGCTCCACTTCCTTTTCGCTGTTTATCTCCTCAATAATATCTTCACTATATTCTGCGCACCCCTGCTGTTTTATATACTCAACCACCTTTTCAACTTCCTTATCCGAAACAAATGCTCCCTTTACTCTGATGGGTTTTGGCTCCCCTACAGGATAAAACAACATATCGCCTTTTCCAAGAAGCTTTTCCGCCCCGGCCATATCAAGTATGGTTCTTGAATCCACCTGGGACGAAACGGCAAAGGCTATTCTAGAAGGTATATTGGCCTTAATGATACCGGTTATTACATCAACCGAAGGTCTCTGAGTAGCTATAACAAGATGCATTCCCGCAGCTCTGGCCATTTGGGCAAGTCTGCATATTGCATCCTCCACATCGTTAGGCGCTACCATCATAAGATCAGCAAGCTCGTCTATAATTATAACTATGTGAGGTAAAGGTTCTGGCTTGTTCACGATTTCCTGCACTTCCTGTCCTTCCAGTACATCCTGCACTTCCTCAACTCCCTGGGCTTCATGGACTTCCTGAGTTCCCTGAGCTTTGGGAGCTCTCTTGGCTGCATTTTCGCCAACCATCGCATTATATCCCTTTATATCCCTTACACCGCTATCCGCAAAAAGCTTGTATCTGTTTACCATTTCCTGTACCGCCCAGTTTAATGCACCAGCAGCCTTTTTAGGGTCTGTCACAACTGGAATCAGTAGATGGGGTATTCCATTATATATACCCAATTCCACCACTTTCGGGTCAACCATCAAAAGCTTCACTTCATTTGGTGATGCTTTGAAAAGTAGACTGACAATCAAGCTGTTTATACATACACTTTTTCCAGACCCGGTAGCACCTGCAACAAGAAGATGCGGCATTTTTGTAATGTCCGTCACTATACTCTGTCCTGAAATATCCTTACCTAGTGCAAATGCAAGTTTTGAGGGATAATCCTTAAAGCTTCTGGAATCGATAACTTCCTTTAAAAATACCGCAACAACCTCTTTATTCGGAACCTCTATACCTATTGCCGCTTTACCGGGTATCGGAGCCTCAATCCTTACCCCTGATGCAGCAAGGTTCAATGAAATATCATCCGACAAGTTTACAATCTTACTTACCTTGACCCCCGGACTAGGTTGAAGCTCATAACGTGTAACGGCAGGTCCCATGCTTACGTTTACCACCTTGGCATCAACACCAAAACTCTTCAATGTTTCTTCAAGCTTTTTTGCTCCTTTTATGGCGGAATTCCTGAATTCTGCAGTATTACTGTTTCCCTGTCCAGCTTCCTGCAAAAGTCCTGTATGAGGATATTTATAATCGATATTTATTTTTGGCTTATGGCTTATCTCTTTATTTACGCTGTCTGTTGCCTTTTCAACATCATTTGCATTCCCGTTGGTCTTTTTTAAATCTTTTACGATAAAATCAACACTATCACTCTCAGACTTGGCAGGTTCAGGTTTAACCGACCCTGCTTCAGTTTTTAAATTAACATTCTCTGCTTGCTCCCTGCCTTCTTTCGCTACCTTCTTTACATTGAAATCTACTACTCTAGGAAGCTTCTTTCCGTTCATAACAATATCCGGCTCAAAATCCGGCTCGTCATCAGCCATGTTTTCTTTTAAATCCTTATCACTTGCCTTAAGTCCGTTATTAATATTACTGAATAGTTTTTGAAAAAACTTCTTTATCCTGATAAGAATTGCTGCTATTGATATATTAGTTAAAAGAATTATATCTATTATACCTACTGCTGTTAGTATTATTAATGTTCCAATGCTCTTGAATACCATAAGAAAAGGTATGCTTATTATTCCCCCTAGAATCCCCCCGCCTTTAAAGACTTTTCCGTCTTCATAGAACTTTATGATACTCCTTAACACGTCTTTATTTTTATAGTCCTGCTCATTGTAAAAACCTGTCTGTACTATTGCTGAAACAACAAGCATCAGAACAAAAAAATATAGTAGTTTCCAGTTGTTTTTACTGTTGTTCTTTTTAAATATCACAAGAAATGAATAAAATATTATGACTGGTGGTATTACCATGCCCGGAAATCCTGTCAGACCCAGTATCAATCCTTTTACAAATTTTCCAAACACACCTGTTGAATTTTCAAAATATAAGCTCAGCAAAACTAAAACACCTATTGCCAAAAGCACAATACCGACAATCTCATTATTGTACTTTGAAATAGACAGCTTCTTCTTATACTTTTTCTTTTGTACCTTCTTCGCTTTCAATTTGACACCCCCAAAAGAGTTTACCTTTAAAACTAACCCTAATATAACATATTTTGAGGGTGTTTGCTATAATGAGTTTAAGATATATATTTAAAGTTTTTGTATGGAGCCTTTAATAATTTCGCCAGGCATAAGGGCAGGATTCAAATACGCTTTCGGTGAAGTACTGATAACCCTGTCAACCCTGTATCTGTTATTTGAAAGAGGCATAACTACAACCTTCTCACCTAAATATTCTATCTCAATAGATTCTTCTCCAATTGTTTCATCATTGTTCCTAAATATTACTTCTGGTGGCATTATTGTATAAAGTATCACTGCAAACCCTCCAAAATATCCTGTGATATTTGATTTGTGTTCTTTCTTGCAAGCTCTATCATTTCATATAGCTTTTTCAAGGCTTGGCTAAGTCCGCCTGTTTCGTCAATGAGTCCGTGTTTTACCGCTTCCTCTCCAAAAAGTATAGTTCCCACGTCGCTTGCAAGTTCTCCGGTCTTAAGCATCAGGTTTCTAAAATCTTCTCTGGATATTTTTGAATTCTTCGACACAAACTGCACTACTCTTTCCTGCATTCTGTCAAAATATTCATAGGTCTGAGGAACCCCAATAATTATACCGTTAAGCCTTATGGGATGTATGGTCATTGTAGCTGAAGGTGCTATAAATGAATACCCGGTCGCAACAGCCATCGGAACTCCTATACTGTGACCTCCCCCTAAAACAAGAGACACACTGGGTTTTGACATACTAGCAACCATTTCGGCAATGGCAAGACCTGCTTCAACATCCCCGCCAACAGTGTTCAATATAAGCATGAGCGCGTCAATATCTGCACTCTCCTCAATCGCAACCAATTGAGGAATTACGTGCTCATATTTTGTTGTCTTGTTTTGTGGCGGCAGTATAATATGTCCCTCAATCTGGCCAATAATAGTCAGACAGTGAATATTACCCTTAGGGTTTGAAACAACAGACTTCCCTAGTTCTTTTATCTCTTCAATTCCAGCTTTATTCTCTTTTTGACAATTTATCTCTTCAGCAACCGCAGCGTTTCCATAAGTTACTTTATTCTCTTCGCTCAAAAAATCACATCCTTGGTATGTAAAATCGGTTATTATTAGTATTGTTTATAATGGAAAAAATATTACAGACCAAGAAAACAAAATATTCATATAACAGCATAAGCTGCAATAAAAGCGGTAAACTCCGCTACGATAACTATATTGAATGTTGAATCTCTATTTTTTTTCTTCTCTCAATTTCTTCTGCCAATTCAGTAAGGTAAACCCATCGTTCCATTGCATCCTCCAACTTCTTTTCGAGCTGCTCCTTTTGTGATGCCAGTTTCTGTAGTTGTTCAAAATCACTGGAGGCCTCATTCATTTGCACTTCTACTTCCTGTAATTCCTTCTCTAACCCGGCAACAATTACATCAATCTCATCAAACTCCATTTGCTCCTTGTACGTGAATTTAAGTGGCCTTTCCTTCTGGTATTCTGCTTTTTCACTTGCTTTTTCATTGTCTAAGTCTAAAAAACCTTTTTCTCTCAAGTGCACATTCTGCTGGACACAACGGCTGTAATCCGAATAATTCCCTTCATACCGTGTAATTACTCCCTTCCCTTCAAAAGAAAATATCCTGTCCACAACCCTGTCAAGGAAGTATCTGTCATGGGATACAACAATAACTGCCCCTGAAAATCCGTCCAAATATTCTTCAAGAATTGCAAGTGTTTGAATATCAAGATCATTGGTAGGCTCGTCCAACATCAAAACATTAGGTGCACCCATCAATATCCTAAGAAGGTATAAGCGCCTTCTCTCCCCTCCCGATAACTTTGAAACAGGAGTCCACTGCATACCCGGTGGGAACAGAAATCTCTCCAGCATCTGGGATGCACTCAGCAAACCTTCTCCTGTACTTAAATACTCTGCCTGCTCCTTAATATATTCTATAACCCTTAAATCCTCATTCATGTCACCATTTTCCTGTGAGAAATAGCCTATCTTTACCGTTTCTCCAATGGTAACCGTTCCGCTGTCTGGAGTTAACTCTCCTGCAGCAATTTTCATCAAGGTTGTTTTTCCGCTACCATTAGAACCAATTATTCCTATTCTGTCATTCCTCAAAAGAATGTAACTGAAATCCTTTATAATTTCACCGCAGGAAAAGCTTTTTGAAACATTATCAATCTCAATAATTTTTTTCCCGAGGCGAGAAAAACCCACCTGCATTTCAATATTTTCCTTTTCTGCCGGTCCCGACTGCTCGGTAAGCTTTTCAAACCTTTCTATTCTTGCTTTCTGTTTTGTTGAACGGGCTTGTGCTCCTCTTCGTATCCATTCCAGTTCACTGCGTATCAAACTCTGGCGTTTTCTTTCGGAGGCTTCCTCAATTTCCTCCCTTTCCGCTTTCATTTCAAGATACTTGGAATAGTTAGCCTTATAGCTGTACAGCCTTCCCCCGTCAATTTCCACAATACGGTTTACCACCCTATCCAAAAGATACCTGTCATGTACAACCATCAGCAATGCACATTTGCTCTTGTTAAGGTATTTCTCCAACCAGTCCACAGTATCATTGTCAATGTGATTTGTAGGTTCGTCAAGTATTAGTAGCTCCGCAGGAGTTATAAGCGTACTTGCCATGGCAACTCTTTTGCGCTGTCCCCCAGACAGCTTGCCTACATCTTTGTGGAAATCAGATACTCCAAGTCTGGTTAGAATGCTTTTTGCCTCAGTTTCAATTAACCATGCATCCATACTGTCCATTTTGCGGGTTAGGTCAACCAGTTTGCTTTCAAGCATACTATCTTCAGGGCTGCAATTTATCTTTTGAAGTACACTCTCATATTCCCTGATAAGCTTCATCACAGGCAAATCCCCTTTAAACACCTGATCCAAGACGGTTGTACCGTCCTCAAAGTATGGATTCTGCTGCAAATAATTGATTCTCATTCCGTTTGCGTAAATTATTCGACCTGTATCCGGGGTTTCAATCCCCGCCACAACTTTGAGCAGTGTAGACTTGCCGGTTCCATTTATACCTATAATTCCTATTTTCTCGCCTTCGCTAATGCTTATGGATATATCACTGAATAATATTTTCTCACTATAACTCTTCGATATTTTCTCTGCCGTTAAAATATTCATAAAAACCCCTTCTATATAAATCATAAGAGAACTCTATAAATCACAAGATAACTCTTAATTCTTTGACCTTCTAATAAAAAATAGACAAGCAACTCCCAAAATTGCAATTAAGAAAAATATAGCTGAAATTCCTAAAGGATTTGATGGTTTAGATGTTACAAAAATTGCTGTTGGTCCATCTGCTCCTCCAATAATTCCTATAGAACTACTCTCATTTGCGTTTAAATTGTATTTGCGAATTAAATATAGTGGCAAAAAATACTCATATATTACCGCAACAAGAGATATTAAGGCACTTACAATAGTTAGTATTAATACTCCTTTGGACACAAACTTCTTTTTTTGTCTATTTGCAAACAACAACACTTTATCAACCCTTCTTTGGTTTATTAACAACACATATATACTATACCTTTTTACAATAAAAAACAATACAGCATTGTAGCCGTTATTTTCAGCCGTTATTAATTTGTTATGGTAACAGATGTGATTATTGGGTACAATAGTTATATACTCAACTTTCCCACTTATAGTATTTTGAGGCTCTGGTTGCTCACAAGT
>CAYPCH010000104.1:0-13294 GCA_964409165.1 uncultured Oscillospiraceae bacterium
GAGTCATCAGGGACGGTTCTCGTTGACTCATGATATCTGAGGTCTTGGAAATGGATAGAAATATCGTACAAAGGGTGAAGCGAGTCAAAAGGAACCGTCCCCACTGACTCTCCCCATGACTCCTTACAACGAAATAAAGAGGTGAAGTGGAGATGGAAAAAAGCAATAGTGTGACTGGAGCAGAAGGAGTACCTATTTCACCGGAGATTTGTCTTAAGGCCTTTGAAAAGGCTAGCAATGAAGAAGATAGGGATGGAATGGAACGTGCCATTGCTATGGGAATGTGTAATGAGGGAACGGGTAGTACGAGAGTTGGCAATGATCCTAAATTAATTAAAAATAAATTTCCAGGTGAACCTTTAGCAAAGGATGGGAAAGTTCTTAATTATACAATCGAAAATGGTAAGATTAAAGGTATTAATGGGCAAAGAGAAGTGGATTTTATAATTGATAGCAAAGGGAATCTAGTAATTGGGAAAAAGCATACAACCTTGGCAAACGGAGCAGATATACAAGCAGCAGGACAACTTAAGTTAAATGGTCAGGGGAACATTCGAGGTATTAACAATTTATCAGGGCACTATAGACCAACCTCGGTCGAAGCGGCTAATTATCCAGAACTACTTAATAATAACGGTTTAAGTGCAAATGGAGCTACTATGGAGTTGTATGATTTTATTACCGATGCAGATGGCATGGTTACAAAAGTTAAAAGGACAGTAATACAAAAAATAAAGTAGGTGATCAAATGAAAAAATCAATTTTTAAAGAAAATTTACTAAAGGTTTTAGATGAAATTTCTGTAACAATGAATACCAAATTAAATAGGGATTATAAATTCATTGTTGTTCCTGTTCAAGAAGAAGGCAAGTCGTATAATTCTAAGGATGATGTTATGCGATTATGGCTTTTTAGTGATAGTAACATTAAAGGTAAGTACTTTGATATTGATTCAGTTGTTGATCTTTTTTCTGGACTCGAACCTTTGTACCCATTATGGATAAACGTTTCAGTAAAAGAAAATCATGATGAAATAAAGACTATTGAGCTTCAGACTAGTTTGCGATTTAGAAAACCAAGCGAATTACAAAATCAAGATACAGGACATGCTCCCTTCAAAGCAGTTTAGAGTCAGCGGGGACGGTTCTCGTTGACTCACGATGAAGCGGAAGGAATTAAGATATATAGCAAGAAGGATATAAAGATTAAGGCAAATGAGGAAATAAACATATCAGGCAAAACCGTATATATGTCTGCGGGAAGTAAGATTGATATCCAGTGCAAAGGTAGCGAGATTGAAATAAATGGTTGAATGGTAAGACTATCATTAAGGGTCATTAGGTTAAGACGAATTAGGCAACGGAACAAGAGGCGTTATAGTTGGTATACTAATAACGAAATGAAGAGGTGAAGGGGAGATTGAAAAAAGCAATAGTGTGACTGGAGCAGAAGGAGTACCTATTTCAACAGAGATTTGTCTTAAGGTCTTTGAAAAGGCTAGCAATGAAGAAGATAGGGATGGAATGGGACGTGCCATTGCTATGGGAATGTGTAATGAGGGAACGGATAAGACTAAATATACAGGTGGAAGAACTCAAGCGGAGTTAGATGATTTAGCAAGAGACCCAGATCATAACTTCCAAATATCAGATAAAACCATAGCAGAAAGAGAGGCAGCTTTAAAGGTTGAGGCCAAAGGTGAAACAGAGTCAGCAGGGACGGTTCTTGTTGACTCATAATCGTCTTTTTGTATAGTATTCCTAAGTAAGCCATAGGAGGAGTATTATGCCAAGAAGAAGTCGTATTTTGAGTAAAAGCGGAATATATCATGTAATGCTAAGGGGGAACGAAAGGAAAGAAATATTTAAAGATGTGAAAGATAGAATAAGGTTTATTGACACCTTGTATGAAAAGAAAAAACTTGGCGAATTTATTATTTATGCATACTGCCTTATGAATAACCATGTTCATATTGTAATAAAGCAGGGAAAAGATGAAATATCAAGGATAATGAAGAGAATAAACACAAGTTACGCAACATATTATAACAAAAAGTATGAAAGAGTAGGACACGTATTTCAGGACAGGTATAAAAGTGAAGCAATTATTGGGAGTGAACGGTATTTGCTGACAGCAATAAGATATATACATAATAATCCTGTTAAGGCAGGTATATGTGAAGATGTTTCTCAATTTGCCTGAAGTAGCTATAATGAATATGTAAATAAAGGCTTGAACATTATGCCATTGGTTGAAATTGAGGAGGTTTTAGGAATTTACTCCAACTCGAAAGCAAATGCGATTAAGGAATTTATTGAATTTACAAAAACAGTAGATAATACTGAGTATTTTGAAAATGAAGACCTGACAACGAAAGAGGCAAAAAAACAGAAAATAGATGAATACATAACATTATTTTTAGAGCAAGAGGGCACGACGATAAATAAAATTAAAACTGATAAGGCGATGGGAGAGCAGTTGATTCGTGTTATCTAAAGGGGAAACCTGGGACATCAATCAAGATGATTTCTGAGGTCTTGAGAATGGATAGAACTATCGTACAGAGGGTAAAGTGAGTCAAAAGGAACCGTCCCCGTTGACTCGGTATTGAGGGGGGAGGGGATTTACTCCAACTCGAAAGCAAATGCAATTAAGGAGTTTATTGAGTTTACAAAAATATTAGATAATACTGAGTGTTTTGAAAATGAAGACCTGACAACGAAAGAGGCAAAAAAACAGAAGATATATGAATACATAGTATCATTTTTAGAGCAAGAGAGCACGACGATAAATGAAATCAAAGATGATAAGATGATGAGAGAGAAGTTGATTCGCGTTATCGAAAGGGGAAATCTGGGACATCAGTCAGGATGATTTTTGAGGTATTGGGGATGGATAGAACTATCGTAAAGAGGGTGGAGTGAGTCAAAAAGAACCGTCCCCGTTGACTCGGTATAATTATAACGGAATGAAGGGGTGAAGGGGAGATGGGAAAAAGTAATAGTGTGACTGGAGCAGAAGGAGTACCTAGTTCACCAGAGATTTGTCTTAAGGCCTTTGAAAAGGCTAGTAATGAAGAAGATAGGGATGGAATGGAACGTGCTATTGCTATGGGAATGTGCGATGAGGGAACGCTTAAGTCTGTTGAATTACCAAACACATCATTTACTACGAGTAAATTGCAACATGAGTTTAAACATGCGGGTGATTTTGGTGTAACCGGTAATTGGAATAAAGCAACTGGAGAAGTATATCAGAAAGCGATTCAAAATCACATTGACACTGCAACTGATGTTTATAAGTTAACTTATAGAGGACAAGATGTTAATGTATTCATCAATAAAAATACTGGTGTCGGAGCTTATACAGACTTGTCAGGTAATTATATAGGTGGATGGAAATTTAGTTCTGACCAAATGAATTTCCATCTAACGAATGGTACAAAAATTAAATAACTTGAGGTGAATATGCTATGGGAAGTTATATAGGAATCGGACTGGTTTATGACGATATACCAGGAGATAGATTAGAAAGGGAATTAAGAAATATAGTAAACTACTTGGTTTCTTATGATGGAAGTATCAACAGTATTAAGTTTAGCAAAGATGAGGACGGAAATGAATGGGTAGAAGATAGTTTAAACAATAAAAGTGTTGAGGATTTCTATTCTTCTTTGTGTAATGGATACTTCGGGCAACTTCATATGATATGCAATATACTTGGTATACAAAAACTCAATGTTTGCATACGTGTAGAAAAAACAAAAAATTACTTCGGATTATTATTGGATATAAGTGAAGAAGAATTAATAGGAGTAAGTTCAAGTGAAAACATTAATAGAATAACAGATAAAATCATTGTATTTTTAAATGAACTATATGAAGTTTCTGTTTTTGAGTATGCTCTTTGTGATAACGAGGCAGAAATTCAGTATTCACCGACAGAGTTTCAATCGCTTAGTGAAGAAGTCTATTCTATTGTAGTTTTACCAGATGAAGATAAGAAGAACTTAAAAATTATTAAAAGTAGCTGGCATATAGACGGTCTTACAACTCGTAGAGTATAAACTATAAGGTCACACAGTTTCGGCTTAAGTTCATTAATAATGGGGGAATATGGTGTGCAATCAGAAAATAATTTCTATGATAACATTATAGTATTTATTCAGGAAATGTTTCGAACTATTTTCAAAGAGAAAGTAGCTTTTGAAAAGAAGCAAGTGAATACCGAGCACATGGGGTATTTTCGGATTGAATACAGATATTTACCACACCAGTATGATTTGGTTTTTGAAAATGAAAGAAATAAATTTGTAATTGATATTTTTGATAATGAAGGTGCTAAAGCTACACTATATCGAATTGTTAATTTTGAAAATGGATTATCAACTAAAAATATTAAAGAAGCAATTCTTAAACTAGAAAAAGTTTTAGAACAGGATGATATATGCTTCTATGTTCACCGAAATCAAAAATTATTTAGGAAAGTGAATGGAGAATATAAAAGGGTAAAAAATTTAAATGAATTGAGGTAATAATATGGATGAAGCATATTTGGGTTTAAGGGAACAAGCATTTTTCATAACACCGAAGGATTTAGAGGTTTATCTTGAAAATAATGAACAAGTATTTGCGGCAGTTGTGGACATCCCGGTTAACGGAAAAATGGTGACGCTGTTTTGCTCAATTGATGGAACTGTTAGTCTATATTATTCCAATGGAAAATGTGATATAGGATTAGGAGCAAAAGAAAGTATCCGAAAGGCAGCAATGTCTTTTTTAATTAGCTCTGGTCAATGCTTAAAGGTTATGAGCGCATATAAAAGCAATGAAATTATTGAGCAAAGTATGCAAGTTTTTTTATTCTATAAAAATGGTATTAAAACACAAGAGATATCTATGGGTAGCCATAAAACTAAAGAAGAAAAGTTTTTGAATTTTATGATTCAAAATGTCTTATCTTCAATACGTGAGTTAGCAGAGTCAGCAGGGACGGTTCTTGTTGACTCATAATCGTCTTTTTGGTATAGTATTCCTAAGTAAGCCATAGGAGGAGTATTATGCCAAGAAGAAGTCGTATTTTGAGTAAAAGCGGAATATATCATGTAATGCTAAGGGGGAACGAAAGGAAAGAAATATTTAAAGATGTGAAAGATAGAATAAGGTTTATTGACACCTTGTATGAAAAGAAAAAACTTGGCGAATTTATTATTTATGCCTACTGCCTTATGAATAACCATGTCCATATTGTAATAAAACAGGGCAAAGATGAAATATCAAGGATAATGAAGAGGATAAACACAAGTTATGCGACATATTATAACAAAAAGTATGAAAGGGTAGGGCACGTATTTCAGGACAGGTATAAAAGTGAAGCAATTGAGAGTGAAAGATATTTGCTGACAGTAATAAGGTATATACATAATAATCCTGTTAAGGCGGGTATATGTGCAGATGCTTCTCAATTTGCCTGGAGTAGCTATAATGAATATGTAAACAAAAGCTTGAACATTATGCCATTGGTTGAAATTGAGGAGGTTTTAGGAATTTACTCCAACTCGAAAGCAAATGCGATTAAGGAATTTATTGAATTTACAAAAACAGTAGATAATACTGAGTATTTTGAAAATGAAGACCTGACAACGAAAGAGGCAAAAAAACAGAAGATAGATGAATACATAGGATCATTTTTAGAGCAAGAGAGCACGACGATAAATGAAATCAAAGATGATAAGGTGATGAGAGAGAAGTTAATTTGTTATCTAAAGGGGAAACCTGGGGCATCAGTCAGGATGATTTCAGAGGTCTTGGGAATGGATAGAAATATCGTACAGAGGGTGAAATGAGTCAAAAAGAACCGTCCCCTTTGACTCGCTTTGACTCATTTGGCTCGTGAAGGGAAAAAGGTATGAAGAGAGAAGAAGCTTTAGAGCATTTTAATGAAAATTATGTAAAGGTTAAAAGTCTTGAAAAGTTAAACAAGCTGGATAAGTACTATGAAGAAAATAAGGATACCCTTGCCGCAGATTTTGTTGAGTCCATTAGGCTGTTGTGCATTAAGATAAATGAAATGCAGGAAAAGGGCGAAAATGGGAAAATTGCCCATATCGTCTGTTCAATGCTGAGGACTAATGTTATATTTGGAGTATATAAAAGCATAATTGAATCCTTTGATAGGCTATGGTATTTTGGTAAAAAGGGTTGTGAGGTAGAATATGATGCCAGCTGGGCATTTGGGCTATTGGATGAGTTTGAGAAAGAGCTTATGGAGATAGGTAAACTATATATCGGAAAGATAATCAAGACCGATATTGAAAGGTTTAAGCTTAAAGAGGCAGTATTATACAATGAACGTATCATAAAGCTTGCACGTTATGCAATGCCCCAAGCAGCATTGACAGAGGAATTCAAATTGGTTTTGAAAGAAGATATTCTACAGGTAAGGGTAGGAGAATACAGAAACTTCAGCAAACTAGTTTATAAAGAAGCCCAAAGAACAAAGGATTCAAAAGAAATAAAGTTCTGGCTACAAGAAAAGCAAAAATTTAAGTATACATATGAGGTTTTGAGAGAACTTGACCTTTCGGACGGTGATTATGAAGGAATAGATATAAGCTATTCAGATTTTGGGAAAAGCAATATTTCTAAGAGCAATATAAAAAGCTGTAAGCTGACAGGTGCCAAATTTTGCGAATGTTTGTTGGAAGAAACAGATTTTTCTGAAGTTACGGCTGATGAAGCTGTGTTTGACAGTGCGGATTTAAGGAATGCAGTCTTTAGAGGGGCAAAAGCCGACAGAGCAAGTTTTAGAACTGCCAATCTTGAAGGGGCATGTTTTGAAGGAGCTGACTTGTCATATAGTGACATGAGGGGAGCAAATTTGATAAATGCAAATTTTGATGGTGCAGTTTTAAATGGTACCATATTTCTTACAGATGATATAGCAGGACTCAATCTGAATGAAGAACATATGAAAGACATTGTAATAAAACAATAGCAGTCTGAAGAGAGGTAGGAAGTATGGATTTTTTTATTCTTTCGCAGGATGATAGAATATCGGGTTATGCGGAACCTGTCGGTGTATCCGGGGTTATTGACGTTAGCGCGGTAAAAAGAAATGATATAGAATCTTTTGATGATACGCCTGTACAGGTTTACATTAAGGAAAAAGTTGAAAATGAATACTTGGATTTTATTGACAAGCCTGTTCATCTGATATCTGAAAAAATGAAACAGATATTTGAAATGCGTCAAAAGGACATTTTTTTTAAACCTGTAGTATTAGCTGATATGAAGCGTATGAAGCAGGATTTATACTGGCTTGCAATGCCGACTAAGGTGGAATGCCTTTCGGATATGAGTGAATTTAATAAAGATGGATCTTTGCGTAAACTTGTGATTAACCAAATGAAAGCAAGCGATTACAGAGTATTTAAAATAGAAGGTGTTTTAGAGAATTATTTAATTGTTAATACAGATATTGCAGAAAGTATTTTAAGAAATGAATTGTTTGGCTTTATATTAAAAAAAATAGAAAAAGAAATTTAGAATTGTAGACATATTTAATGTTTGTTATGGTAAAATATACATGTATCAAATATGTTTTATGTACTACTATATTGAATGCGATAAAGATTTTACATCGTATTTCGATTTCACTAGGAAAGGTTGAAATATAACTTTTACTACAATTTTCACGTAACGCTTATTTGAAGCCAAATAGCGACTTGAAAAAAGTAGAATTAAATTTTATTCATTACTTGATGTAATATCACGAAAATTAATTTTTTCAATGTAGAATCATTTTCGTGATTAATATAATTACAAATTTAATATATGTAGGGGGGATTAGCATGAGTAGCTATGTTGTTGAAGGTGCAACACTCAAATGCAGTTTTGGAGATAAGGAAAGCAAACTAAAAATACCTGCAACTCGTAAATTTTACATAAACGGGAAGGCTCAGGCAAATATAATGGATTTCAAACCCAAGATTAACATAACATCCTTCGGTGATTGCAGTAGCCTTGCAAATCCAGCTGTTGCCAGTGCAACAGCTGCAAATAATGGACGACTTCAGAAGATGCGTTGTATTGCTCCTGCTATTGCAATGCAATGGATGAATGGCAAAACGGATGTGTTGATAGAAAACTTTCCTGCTTTGCTAAATACATGTAATGCCTTGTGTATGTTTGCTGGAAGGATAACTATAACTGATGATGGGCAAAAGTAAAAGACATAGAATTATAATGGGCTAGGGGGGATAATTGTGTCAAATGATCCGTTGGTTATAATATCAAGCAATATCGAACTGGTGTCGCCGTACGACATTAAGGATTTAGTTGAACTAAGAATAGAAAAAAAAATAAATGACCATGTGAGATTGTATTTTAAGGGCATAATACCCGAAGAAAAAAAAGACAGTTATGTAGAGAAAGCGACCACAAAAGATTTAATTGAGGTAAACCAAATTGACGATAATTCCTCTTCAACTAATTTATTTAAAGGGATTGTTACCAATATAGAAATAAAGTCTGTAAGAGGTATACTCTATATGGAAATTGAGGGTGCGTCCTCTACTTATGATATGGACATAAAGCGTATAAGCCGATCATTTCAGAATAAAGACATGGAATATGTAGAACTTGTAAAGGAAGTGCTCAAAGATTATTCTGGTTCAAATTTTATAGATACAGCAGCAAAGAGCAGTAAAACTAAAAAGTTTATTATAGAGTATAATGAGACTGATTGGGAATTTTTAATCAGAATGGCTTCACATTTTAATACAGGACTGGTTGCCGATTGCACTTCAAAACAACCGAAGTTCTGGTTCGGAATACCCGAAGGCAGTTCAAAAGGAAGTATGGAAGAATTCAATTATAGTGTCAGTAAAAAAATTGGAGACTTCAGGTTCTCTTCAGAAAACAGTGTCAAGGGAATTGATATAAATGACTTTACATACTATGAAATAGAGACAGATTTGCTTTTAAATATAGGAGATAAGATAAAATTCAATAATGTCAATTTTATTGTGAGTGAATGTATTTATAATATTAAAAGCGGTATTTTAAGCCATTGTTACAAGGTATCACCAAAGAAGGGCCTTAGCAGAGACCAGATTTTAAATAAAAAAGTATTCAGGGCTTCTGTAGAAGGAAAGGTTATAGAGGTAGAAGAAGACAATTTAAGAATTCATCTTGAAATAGATAAGCAACAAAAAAAGGACGAGGCTTTTTGGTTTACATATACAACTTTTTATACTGCGGAAGGAAACACTGGCTGGTACTGTATGCCTGAACTTGATGACAACGTAAAGCTTTATTTTCCTACAGAAAGGGAAGAAGAAGCGGTGGTGATGAATTCCATAAGAAGAAGCAAAAAAGACGAAGATAAGATAAATAAGCCTGATGAAAAGTACTTCAGAACAAAGCATAAAAAAGAGCAAATGTTCAGTGAAAAGGAATTTAGCATATCAGCGAAAGATAAAGAAGTGTTTATATTGCTTAATGAAGACAATGGGGTTGAAGTACACAGTGATAACAAAATAATAATAAAAGCGCATAACGATAATGATAGCGAGAGCGATATAGTTATTGATGCTGATAAAATAGAAATTATAGCCTCAGACGGGGTTAACATGAAGTGCAATTCAAGTGAAATTAAGATGAATGGGGATACGCATATTAGCGGTTCTAGTGTTAAGATGGCAAAATAACTAAGCAGTTATTGTAAGAGTTGTCGGAAATGTAATGGGAAACTTTTTATAGGGAAGTTTACAGATAAAATAGATTGGAGTGATCCAAAGAGAATGCTGACGAAACAATTAATTCCAGACTTATATTGAAGTGCGATAAAAGTTTTACATCGCACTTCAATTTTTTTAAAGTATAGGCAAGGGGATTCCCCTTGCTCGGTTTAAGGAGGGTGCTCAGGATGCAAAGCATCCGTCAAAGGGAACCATAGGGTTCCCTAGCGAACAAGAAAAGTAATGAGCAAAGCGAATTTTCTTGGGAAAGGTTTTTATATGGCAGATGAGTCAAAAAGAACCGTCCCCATTGACTCACTTTGTTAATATTATTTCCTGTTTTTGTTGGTTCCATTCTATTTCCATGCCAAGATTTTCTGCTACAAATCTTATCGGTAGCATAGTTCTGCCGTTCTGGATAAATGGAGCAGCATCGATTTTTACCAGAGAACTGTTTACAAGAGCTTGGTCTTCATCAATCCATAATCTAATGGTATTGCTATCTGATTTTATGGTGATCATTCTTGCATTACTGTCCCATTCAACGGATGCGCCAACGGTTTCTGATACAGATCTTACAGGAAGATACGTTCTATTATCTTTAATAAAAGGAGCCGAATCAAGCAACATTTTTTGACCGTTAACGAAGTAAAAAGGCTGATCAATGTAAAAACTTTGAACAATTTGTGAGCCGTAAATCGTGTCAGTTTCAAAATCTTTGTCCGTCAGCTTAAAAGCAATATCTTTAATGGGAGAGAAAGTGCTTATTTTGTTTCCTTCAAGATAAAGAGCATTCAGCCCGGAAAGGTTGCTCAGGTGGCTACTTAGCTGAGAGATGCTGTTTTCCGACAAGTCAAGTACTTTTAGGCTATTAAGTTTACCAAATGCAGATGTGTCTGTAATTTTATTTTTGGAAAGATAAAGTGCTTTAAGATTGTATAGATTGCTAAGAGGTTCGATTGTTTGTATATTGTTTTGTGATAAATCAAGCAGCTCAAGACTTGTGTTGTTTTGGATTTCAGATACATTTGAAATATTATTTATATTAAGATATAGTTTTTTCAAATTAGCAAGGTTTTCAAGACCATTTACTTGTGTTATTTTGTTTTTGCCTAGGTCAAGAGTTTCAAGGTTGGCTAGATTAAAAACATTAACGTCATCTGAAAAATTGTTTTTCAGCATGGAAAGTTGCTTTAATTCAACGCATTTTTCAAGGGGTGAAAAATCTGATACATTGTTATTGTCCAAATCAAGATATTCAAGGTTCTTCAAAGAACTCAGAGCATCTATGCTTTTTACTGAATTATATGACAGTGATAATTTCTTAAGATCTGTAAGACTTTCCAAGGGGGCAATATTTTCAATACTGTTGCCGGAAAGATTCAATTCCGTAAGGTTGACCAGGTATTGTATGCCTTGCAGACTAGATATATTATTTTCGTTTGCCTTAAGATCTGTTAAGGCTGATAAATCATCTAAAGATAATGCACCTGAATCTTTGCCTACAGACTTTCTTACAGCGTTTTCTAAGTTTTTATCATGGAACTTAGGCACAAGGCTGAAGTCTCTTTCTTTAAGTTTGTTGTATACTGCTGAAATTGGCGAATCATCCTGTATATTGTTCCCTTTTATAAAAAGAGAGGATAATTTGCTAAGCTTTCTCAAAGGAGTCACGTCAGTTATTAAATTATTTGAAATATCGAGGTAGGTCAGATTTTCAAAGTATTGCATACCATCAAGGTCAGATATTGCTTTCCCCGGAACAATTAGCATTTCAATAGAATCAACATCACTTTTGAAGATATCCCCTTCATATACCTTTAATTGTTCACGTACAGCAGATTCAAGGTTATTATCTTTAAAATAAACCGGTACGTAGGAGTTTACCGATATTTCTCTTGTATCCGGATTCCATGTGGCAACTCCTCCAAACTGTTGAATCAAAAACACAAGGGGAACAAGAGTTATCTCCTGCTTTGTTTCTGTATTAATTGCAATAAGTAAGGGCCATATATCAAGCTCTCTAGTTATCCCGTTTACATTGACATACTTAGAGTTTGTCTCAAGCCGAACCTCTCTGTTGATGCCATATTTTGTTATAACGTAAGAGTTGGTTGAGTCGCTTATGGACAAGTCGATATTAGCACCTAAAGCATTACAAAAAGGAACCAGTGGAACGTATGTGGTTCCTTTTATTATGTATGCACCAGGTTCGATTTCCAGCTTATTACCGTCAACTATTACTAAAATCTGAGTATTTGCTGAAGCTGATATATGACTATATGAAGATATTACTACTACTAATAATAAGGCAACTGCTATCTTTTTCAAATTCGAAACCTCCATACTCCCTAGGTGCGATTTCATTGTCTTAGAATTGCTGTTCATTAAGAGCTTTGTTGGTTTTTTGCTCGAAATCGGATAAAACGTCGGACATATCGACAGTAGGATCTAAAATAACTATTTTATCTATAGTTTTGAAACGTATTGGAGTAGATGAATTAATATCATCAGATAACATTTCCAAATTAATATAGGCGTTTGCACGAAAAGATGTCCAATCATCTTCCATATACTTAAATGACACTTTTATTTGAATTTCTTTTTTAGCATAGTCAACTTTTGTATCACTGATTGCACGCAAAACCCACTTACCGTTTACTGTGCTTATTCGTTCCCTTAATACATCAATTTTGGATTCCAGCATTAATTTTACGGATGCATTTGGGTCTTTGGGAATTGTTGAAACTTGAGACCCGCTGTTATTTGAACTGTCTGAAGAACTGGAGGATTTTTTGCTGGAAGTTTTGTTTGATGATGATTTTGTTGTATTAGATGAAGAATTTTTGTTATTGTTAGATTTAGCCGGAACCGGTGTGGAAATCTGCTCGGATGCAGGTTCAAGCTCAGTTTCAGTTTCAGGCTCAGATGCAGGTTGAATTACAGGTACAGAAACTGGTTCGGCTGTCGATTCAGTTATAGGTTCAGTCGATGGTTCAAGAGCTGATTCATCTTTAGGCGTCGATTCAGTTTTTATTGACGATTCAGGTTCAGGCTTAGGTGCAGGTTCAGGCTCAGGCTCAGGCTCAGGTGCCAATACAGGTGGAGCAACATATAAAGATTTTAAAGGAGATTCGGAATCAATATCTGTCGGAGAAGCCCTCAGGATAGATTCACTCTTAAGTATACTTCTGGAATCAGGTATTAAAACTTCCAAGGCTGATACAGTTGCACTAGATGAGGTGTTTAGTATTGTTATTAGCAGAGTGCTTACTGATACAATTACTAAAACAAACTTTGCTATCTTTCTGGAATACATTTGAAAAACACCTTCCTTTCATTGTAAATAATAAAAAAATACTCACTACCAATTATTATCAACATTATATCAGAAAACTATGAAACATCCAATATATAATATTTTTGAATTTCCCCAAAATCAAAACCAAAAAGCTGAGGGATCTTTAAGCTTAAAGGCTTTGAAAATATTAAGTTGCTGTGATGGAGGTGTCTTTTCGAGGAATAATCGGACACCTTCCTTAGTTTTCTTTA